>JAYSVA010000136.1:0-9571 GCA_043718785.1 Hyphomicrobiaceae bacterium | reverse complement strand
AGAAGCAGATTCCGCTGGCAGGCAAGCGTATTGCCGTGATGGAAGCCAGCGACAAAGTCGGCGGCGAGCTGGCAACCGCTGACCGCCCGATCATTCTGCCGCAAGCCCGCACCAACGATTCGTGGTCGCAACCCGGCGGGCAAGCCAACAATGCGCCCGGTCATCTGACCTTGGCCAGCGTCGTCCGCCAAACCTGGACGGCCGATGCAGGCACCGGCTCGAGCAAAGAAGGCCGTCTGACTGCCAGCCCGATTGTCGTCGATGGCCGTGTCTACACGCTGGACGCGGCTGGCCGTGTCAGCGCGTTTGCACTCAGCGGCGGCTCGGCTGTCTGGCGCGCCAACCTGACGCCTGAGAAGGAAAGGGCCGAAAAAGGCTACGGCGGCGGTATCGCGGCTGACATGGGCCGGATTTACGCGGCCACCGGCTTCGGCACCGTCGTCGCGCTCGATCAGGCGAGCGGCAAGAAGCTGTGGGAGAAATCCCTGGGTGTGCCGATCCGCTCGTCACCAACGGCTGCGGGTGACCGGCTGTTCATCGTCATGTCGGACGGCAAATTCGTCTGCCTGAATGGCGCCAGCGGCGAAGAAGTCTGGCAGTTCCGCGGCCTGCCGGAAAAGACCACGCTGATCTCCAATCCAAGCCCCGCCGTCGATGGTGACGTCGTCGTCGTGCCGTACCCAACCGGAGAAGTCGTGGCGATCAAGATTTCTAATGGCCAACCGGCTTGGACTGAAAGCTTAGCGCGCAATAAATCCGCGTCCGCCATCGCCTCGATGAGCGACGCCGCGCGTCCGGCGATGGACGGCGGCATTGTTTACGCGGTTGGCCACGGCGGCAAAATGGTCGCGACGCAGGCCAAGAACGGCGAGCGGCTATGGTCGCTGAACATCCCGAGCACGCAGACGCCGTGGGTTGCAGGTGAGAGCATTTTCGTTGCCGACACCAACGGCCAGCTGATGGCGATCACCCGCAAAGACGGCAAGATCCAGTGGACCGCCAAACTGCCAGGCGATGGCACATGGTCTGGCCCAACCTTAGCCGGCGGCCTGCTGTGGGTCGCCTCCAGCAAAGGCAAACTCGTCGCCGTCGAAGCCGTCACCGGCAAAGTCGCCTCATCCCAGGACCTGGGCGCGGCGGTGTACATCTCGCCCGTGGTGGCGCAGGGCCGCATGTTCGTCCTGACCGATAAAGCCAAGCTAATTGCGCTTGGGGGGTGAGGTTTTCGGGCGTGAGTAACGTGAGATTTGAGCCGCGCTGGACCTAACGGGACGGCGCCGGTATTGCCCTATTTTAGATGGAGTTGTACTTGAATGCAAAATGAAGACGACACGTCTTCGCCGGAGTTTGTCGAAGCAGCAAATCGCATCCGCCGGTACAGTATTGGTTTCGTCCTTCTGGACTCAAAGGATGGAATTATTGTCAGAAAACCTGCGGGTTCTGGGACCTTAGTTTCAGCGGGTGGGCGGAAAGGCATCTTGACTGCGGCCCATGTTGCTGAAGCCCTCGTTGAACACGGTAAAATGGTCGGTTTGCTTCGATTTCTGGATAACCCATCCACCTTGCAAAGACTGAAGATTGACATGAATACCATCAAGTCCTTTCCTTTTGGATCGAAACCGTTTGATCAAAACGGACCTGATTTGGCATTCATGTCCTTGTCATTTGATACAATTTCATCACTAGAAATCACAAACGTTTTCTTCAACTTGGACAAACGTGCACAGTCAATTATCGACCAAAAATTTGAACTCGGGACCTTCCAAGATTGCATCGCTGGCGTTGTGGCAGAACGAACCTATCACGTCCAAAGTCCAGCCGTTGCTGATGAGCAAATCCCTTTCTTCGAAGCATCATTCGAGCCCGGATGCAGCACGAACCTTGAAACAAGCGCCACCTGGGATAGGATCGAATTTACACCTCAAATTGACGAGGGATACACGGCACCGCTTAGCTATAAAGGTGTGAGCGGCGCTGCGCTTTGGAGGGTTGCGTTCATGCGTTGCGCTAGCGGTCACGTAAGGGTTGCAGAGGAATTTATTTACGGGGTGGCATACTTCGAGACCGATATTGTCGATCAAACGCGAACGATTATTTGTCATGGGCCAGCAAGCATCTATAGAAATTTGTTGTCGCATTTGAAAAATGCGTAGGTGCTGCAAGCTCTTCGCCCCCTCAAACTCCCCTGACCAAATTCCCCAACATCAGGACGATGTACGCCGTGATGGCGAGCCAGTATTCTTGGTGGGGCAGATAACGGGGGACGAAGATGAAGCCGAGCTTGGTGATCAGGGCCAAGCTGGCGAGGACGACGGAAATCAGGAACACGAGGACGGACGGCGGATTTAAGCGCATGGCTGAAGCCTCCCTGGTTTTTTATGATCTAAGCTTATGTGGGAAGCCTAGCACAGCCTGCGGAGCGCCCGCTATGCCGGTTTTGGGGCCGGTTTTGGGGCCGGTTTCTCGATCACCTTCTCGGCCAGCTTCGCTTCGCGGGATTTGCTGAGGCCGAGTGATACGATGGCCGCCAGCACAACGCCCATGCCAACAAGCTGCAAGCCGCCGACGGTCTGGCCGAGCAGCAGCCAGCCGAGCGTTAGCGCCGCGATGGGTTCGAAGTTCAGCGCGATGGCGTTGTTGGCCATGTCGAGGCGAGCGAACAGCACGAAAATCGAAGTGATGGCGAAGCCGTAGAGCAGCGTCAGGCAGGCCAGCGCAACCCAGCCGGTGTTATCCTGCGGCAAAGCCCATGCAGTTCCGGGGGCTCCTGACAGCGCGATGGCGATGGCACCGAGGCCCGCGACGGCGGTTGAAACGCAGCTGCGGATGCGGCCATCAACGGCAAGCAGCCAGCGGTCGGTCAGCACCATCACAAACGCGAAGGACAGCGACGCGCCGAGCGCAAACCCCATGCCGACGAGCATCTGGCTGTTGGCCGCGAAGAACGTATCGCGGTTTTGCAGCACCCCCAGCGCCAACGTCAGGCCGAACAGCGCCGCGAACATGGCGAGCGGCGTGCCTGTCGGCGGGCGGCGACCGTTGATCAGCCAGCTCAGCAGCGTGTAGACCAGCGGGAAGGTGTTGAACGTCAGCAGCGCCAGCGCCACCGGAATACGGGCGACCGCCGAGTAGATGCAGACGCTCTGGATCAGGATCAGCACCCCGATCAGGGCAAGTTGTGACAGCACCGTGCGGCTCAGTTTGAGCGACGTGCGCGTGGCCAGCAGCAACAGCAGCACAATCAGCGCCGTGACACAGGAGCGAATAGCCACTGCCGTGACAACCGACAACCCATGGTCAAACGCCACCCGCGCCGCGATGTGGTTGGCAGCAAAAATGGTGGCAATCGCCATGATCAAGGGCAAGGCAACGGCGCGGGAGAGTTTCTGGGTCACGGAGGGGCTTTCGAAGGGAAATGTGGTGCAGAACACTTGATGTACGCCAAAATTGACATACGTGCACATCAGACGTAATTTTGTTTAGACCCTGTGTTGTGGTGCGTAATCGCGCAAGGAACATTTAATGAAAATTTACACCCAGGATGAAATGCGCGCTGAAGCGCGTCGCATAACGGCCCTGATTGAGGGCGACGATAGCGTCGAAGCTTGTCTTGAGCGGCTTAAGAACTACACACCGGCACAAGTTGCTGTGCTGGCCGAACGGGGTGCCGAACGGATAGACAAACAAGTTCGCGAAGGCATGATCGAAGTGGCGCGCAAATATGGCGTTTTAGCCGAACTCCATGACGAATTGTACGGCTGAGAAGCAAAGGCGCGGGGGACGGCATGGCTGGGCGCAGCGTCTGTGGTTTTCACGGCACAACCCAATCATCGGCGCGTGAAGTGTTAAAGACTGGCGCGACGATCAAACTTTCAAGCAAACCCGGGAATTGGTTAGGACGGGGCTTTTATTTCTTTGAAGAAAACGCTGAGATGGCAGCGCTTTGGGCCCTTGAGCAGGTCAACGTCAGGGCTAGAATGGGCTTTTTCACTAGCCGCACCGTATTGCAGGCAGATTTAGATCTGGCCGACTGCCTGGATCACTGCACAACAAAATGGCACGATCCCCTGAAGGCTTTTGCTGAAAATCTGCAGCGTGACGGCAAACTTCCTGAGCAGTTCGGACCCGAGTTCGAGACTGCCAATGAAAAATTCATCAAAGTCGAAGATTACACTGTAACGCCGAGGCCAGGCATCGATCCGTTAGATCACTTTGCGGATTCAGCCGCAATCAACGCTCTGGTCGAAGATTTGATCGCCAGCGGACACCCTATCAGCTGCGTTCGAGCGGCCTTCATAGCCGGTTCGCAAACATTCCCGAACAGTCACTTGTTTCGGGACACTCACATACAAATCGCCGTGCTGGACCCACAACGCGTCATCAGCAATCTCCGCGTGGTTACGCCATAAGCGTTCTCTCGCGCGTCGCCCCTACTTCAGCGCGGCCAGTGCTGCACCGAAGCCGGCCAGCGAGATGGGAATGCCGATGCCGGCTTCTTCGGTTTGGAAGATGACGAAGATAGCGTTCTTGCCGTTCTTTAGCTGGTCGACGAGTTTGTCCTCGACCACGACCTGGGCGTAGCAAGCGAAGGTGTGGCAGCGCAGGAACGGCGCGTGGCCGACGTCTTTGTCATCGATCTTCAGGCCGAGACCGGGCGGCAGCAGCACGCCGAGCGGGGCAAACACGCGCAATACTTTGGTGCCGTTGGAGAATTTTTGGAAATACACGGTCAGGCCGACATTGTTGCGGTCCTCGGCGGTGACGCTTTGCACCAACGCACAAGTCTCGACCTTCGATCCGGCGGCGGGCGGTTTGCACACCACCTGCCAATCGCCGTGCTGACCTTTGATCGTGCCGTCCAGCGCCTGCTGTGCCGACTGCGGACCGGCCGTGGTGCCTTGGGCCTGAATGAGACCTGGCGCGACAACGACACCGAAAACACCCGCGACAAACATCGCTGCCACGTGACGGCGCAGACGGTCCAAAGATGGCATTGAGCCCAGCACACCAGTTCTCCCCAACATCTCGATCACGCGAGAACGCTCTCTCAACAACAAGTACGGCTGAAACAAGGAGCGACAAGCCAAGTTTTCCGCCCGGCAACCCAGCAGCGGATATCACGCCGCAGGCAAACTGCTGGTCAGTTTTGCCGCAACGCGTGGAAATGCCGCATAAACGAGGCTTGAGACATCCGGCGTCATTGTGTTCTTTGCGATCTGGGATAGCTTGCATTTAAAATCAGGGGCCGTTGACGCATCGCTTGACTGATGCGGTCCGACAGTCTGTGAAAAACGTAAGCAAGATCAGAGTTTTGGCCCCGGTTGATCCGGGGCTTGGCCCGACGGACCTCGTAACAGAGCCCGGGGCTGACAGAAGTGGACGCAGGAGTTTGAAGCAATGGTGCCTTCGATGTGGAACAAGCGGATGCGAAATTTGGTACCAACAATTCGAGCTGGTCTAGCCGCCTCTGTGATGGCCTTGGCCGCAACAAGTGCGCTGGCCGGTACGGGTCAACCGACGCCAAACCAGATGAACTTGCAGGGTCCGGTCACGGAAGTCGCGGTGGCGATCAACAGTTTCTATAATATCGTCAACGTCATCATCATCGCCATCACGATCTTCGTGCTGCTGCTGATGATTTACGTGATGGTGCGCTACAGCGCCAAGAACAACCCAACGCCAACCCGCACCACGCACAATGCGATGCTGGAAGTGGCCTGGACCGTGATCCCGATCCTGATCCTGATCGGCATTGCTGTGCCATCGTTCAAGCTGCTGTACCTGCAGTATTCCTATCCGAAGCCGGACGTGACCATTAAAGCCATCGGCAACGCGTGGTTCTGGGAGCACGAATATCCCGATGCGGGCGTCAAAGTGACGTCGAACATGGTCGGCGATGACGACATCCTCAAAGCCAAGCTCGGCAAGGCAGAATTCGACAAGCGTTACGGCAAGCTCGATGGCTTGGTGAAAATCCGCGTCATGCAGTCGGATGCACAGCCGCTGTGGGCTGAAAACGGCGGCAAGCAGGTCCGCCAGCTCTCGGTCGACAATGAAATCGCCGTGCCGGTCAACAAAGTCGTGCATTTGCTCGTCACGTCGAACGACGTGATCCATGGTTGGGCTATCCCGTCGTTTGGTGTGCGCGCGCAGGCCGTACCAGGGCGGATTGTTGCCTCGTGGTTCAAGCCAACGCAGACCGGGATTTATTACGGCCAGTGCGCTGTGCTGTGTGGTGAGGCCCATTCTGGCATGCCAATTGCCGTTCGCGTCGTCTCCGAGGCCGCCTACGCAGACTGGATCGCGGCGGCGAAAGCCAAAGACTGGAAGAAAGCCCGTGGCGTTCTGCAGGCCGCCGCTGACAGCGACACGGCACCAGCCAAGCAATTTGCCGTTGGACCAACGGTTGCACCCGCAACCCGCTAAATAGCAGCAGAATTCGGGAAAAAAGTTATCCCCGCCTGTTGCACGTGAGTTAAAGTTCTACGTTCAGGGCTATATCGCCCGCTTCAAGACTTAGGTGAACCGCAATGGCTAGTTCTACTGATGCGAGCCACGACCACGAACATGCCCCCTACGGGTATAAACGTTGGCTGTACTCGACCAACCACAAAGACATTGGCACCATGTACCTCATCTTCGCGATGATGGCTGGTGTGATTGGTTCCGCGCTCTCGGTCGCCATGCGACTTGAGTTGCAGGAGCCGGGCATGCAGTGGTTTGCCAACCGCCACATGTACAACGTGTTCGTCACCGGACACGGCCTCATCATGGTGTTCTTCATGGTGATGCCCGCGATGATCGGTGGTTTCGGCAACTGGTTCGTGCCTTTGATGATCGGTGCGCCGGATATGGCGTTCCCGCGCATGAACAACATCTCGTTCTGGCTGCTGCCAGCGGCGTTCACGCTGCTGCTGATCTCGATGTTCGTCGAGGGCCCGCCAGGCAACAATGGCGTTGGTACCGGCTGGATCGTGCTGGCACCGCTGTCCTCGAAGGCCGGGCATCCTGGTCCGGCGGTGGATTTCGGTATCCTCTCGCTGCATTTGGCGGGTGCGTCGTCGATCCTCGGTGCGATCAACTTCATCACCACCATCTTCAACATGCGCACACCGGGCATGACCCTGCACAAAATGCCACTGTTCGTGTGGTCCGTGCTCGTCACCGCCTTCCTGCTGCTGCTGTCGCTGCCGGTTCTCGCTGGTGCCATCACCATGCTGCTGACCGACCGTAACTTCGGCACCGCGTTCTTCGATGCCAAAGGCGGCGGTGACCCGTTGTTGTACCAGCACTTGTTCTGGTTCTTCGGTCACCCCGAAGTGTACATTCTGATTTTGCCGGGCTTCGGCATGATCAGCCACATCATCTCGACGTTCTCGCGCAAGCCGATCTTCGGCTACCTGGGCATGGCTTACGCCATGGTCGCCATCGGCGTGGTTGGCTTCGTCGTGTGGGCACACCACATGTACACGGCTGGCATCAGCGTCGATACGCAGGCCTACTTCGTGTTCGCAACGATGGTGATCGCGGTGCCAACGGGCATCAAGATCTTCTCGTGGATCGCGACAATGTGGGGCGGGTCGATCACGTTCAAGGCCCCCATGGTTTGGGCGCTCGGCTTCGTGTTCCTGTTCACCGTCGGCGGCGTTACCGGCGTTATGCTGGCCAACGCGGGCGTCGACCGCGCGCTGCACAACACCTACTACGTCGTGGCGCATTTCCACTACGTGCTATCGCTTGGCGCGGTGTTCGCCATCTTCGCGGGCTGGTACTACTGGTTCCCGAAAATGAGCGGCTACATGTACAGCGAGTTCATCGCCAAGCTGCATTTCTGGCTGACCTTCATCGGCGCGAACACGCTGTTCTTCCCACAGCACTTCCTCGGCCTCGCCGGCATGCCGCGCCACTATGCGGATTATCCGGATGCCTATGCTGGCTGGAACAAAGTGTCGTCGATTGGCGCTTACATCACCACGCTTGGCACGGTTGTGTTCTTCATTGGGTTGGTCTTGGCGTTCATGCGCAAGCAGAAAGCTGCTGACAACTATTGGGGTGAAGGCGCGACGACCCTGGAATGGACCCTGCCGTCCCCGCCAGAGTTCCACTCGTTCGAGAAGCTGCCGAAGTTCAAGGAAGATGGCAGCCACTAACAGACGCTTCGGGGGTGGCAACCAATGTCACCCCCGAAGTCTTTGAACTCCTGCTGACCTTAGCTTGCTGACCTTCTTCTTTGCTGACCTGAGTTGACCATGTCCGATACGAGTACAGCATCTGACCCAGCCCTGATGGGGGCCGTAACGACCGGCGGAACGGTTGGCGACTACTGGTCGCTAATGAAACCGCGCGTCATGTCGCTGGTGGTGTTTACAGCACTTGTTGGCATGGTGGCGGCTCCGGTCTCGATCAACCCGTTCATTGGCTTCGTCGCCATCCTGTGCATCGCCGTTGGTGCCGGTGCGTCGGGCGCTTTGAACATGTGGTACGACGCCGACATCGACGCCAAGATGCAGCGCACCGCCGCCCGTCCGATTCCGCGTGGCCGCGTCACCGCCGATGAAGCGCTGACCTTCGGCATTGTGCTCTCGCTGTTTTCCGTGCTGACCTTGGCGCTGGTCGTCAACTTTGCTGCGGGCGCGCTGCTGGCGTTCACCATCGCCTTTTACGTGTTCATCTACACGATGTGGCTGAAACGATCGACACCGCAGAACATCGTTATTGGTGGTGCGGCAGGTGCATTCCCGCCGATGGTTGGTTGGGCGGCGATGACGGGCAGCGTCAGCGTCGAGAGTATGCTGATGTTTGCGATCATCTTCATGTGGACACCGCCGCACTTCTGGGCCCTGGCGCTCTATCGTTGCCGGGACTATGAGCGGGTCGGTATTCCGATGCTACCGGTGGTTGCTGGTCCGGATGAGACCCGCCGTCAGATCCTGATTTACACGGCGCTGTTCCTGCCGATTTGCGTCGCGCCGTACTTCATTGGCATGGCGGGACTGACCTATCTGGCCGTATCTTCCACCCTTGGTGCGGTGTTCGGCTATCTCGCCTGGCGGGTCTACAAGGTCCGTGATGGTCGCGAAGCCGATGCGGTGGCTAAGCGACTGTTCCTGTTCTCAATTCTGTACCTGTTCGCGCTGTTCGCCGTGCTGCTCGGCGAGCACATTGTAAGACGGGTGATGGCGTAACCGATGCGTGAAGTAATCCCGATGCAAAGTTCAGATGCCCGAAAGTTTGGCTTCCTGGTCAGCGGAATTCTGCTTGGCTTGCTGTTCAACGTACTTGCAGGCGGTTTCGGAGCAGATCGCCTGCTGTCTTATGCCATAGGTGCCGTACCTGTCATCGGCGGCTTGGGGCTGGCGGTCTTCAGCCCGGGCCCCGTGCGTCCAATGCTGACTGACGAGCAGCGCCGCCAACGCATGCGGTCAATCGCCATCGCCCTGATGTTGGTCGCATTCTGCGCGCTGTTCTACGCTGCGACCATTGTTCGTCTTGGCAGCCAGGTCGTCAACCGGCCCTATTGAGTGGTTGAATGAAGGAGGACTTGCATGAGCCGCCAGCCAACCAATCCGGA
>JAYSVA010000135.1:0-4184 GCA_043718785.1 Hyphomicrobiaceae bacterium | reverse complement strand
ATGCCCCCGAAACTCATGACTGGATCGTGCCCGTCCGATGCGTTATGCGCTCTGTGATCGGGCTATGCAGGCCGTTGCGGGGGGCATGAGTATCATGGGACTGCTGAGTTGGCTCAAATCCCTGTTGTTCGGAGCACCGAAAGCGCAGCCTGGCGTCTCGCCGTTTGAGCCTGACACGGGGCCGAAACGCCTGCTGGTGCTGCGCCACGCCGAGAAGACTGGCGATAAGCGCGATCGCAACCTGTCGGCGGCCGGGACCGAACGCGCGGCGCGGCTGGTGCCCTACGTCCTGGAGACGTTGGGGCGGCCCGATTTCCTCATCGCCGCCAAATCCTCGGACCGCTCGCGCCGACCGGTTGAGACCATTGAGCCGTTGGCTGCCGCCCTCGGTTTGGAGATTAAGAGCAAATTGGACGATGACGAAGTTGCCGAACTTGTCGCTACGCTCGGCGAGAAACGCGCCTATCGCAGCACGTTTGGCGTCATCTCCTGGCGTCACTCCGATATTCCCCGCTTGGTCGCGGCCCTGGGCGCACCCGCCGACACGATGCCCAGTGAATGGGGTGACGCTGACTACACGACCATCATCGATATCAGCTACGGCCCCGGCTCAAAAGTCTCAGCCACGCGGCTGACCATGCCGTTCTGACGCCGCCGCAGTTATACCTACGAGCCAACTCCGTTGCCTGCTTTACCAGAGCTCGAGCCTTCCGTGTCTCCCTTCCTCGCGCCTTGAAGGTTGGCGGGAAGGAGGGAGACGTCAATTGGGCTCAACGGCCCTACTGCACTGGCGACAATTTGGTGGCCAATAGGCGTTGGACTTTGATGGTGGGGCGGTCGATCAGTTCGCCGACGCGGGGGGACAGGTTGGTCTTCCAGTGGTCGCTCTCGTAGACGGCGGCGTACAGCGCCACGCGTTCGGCCTCGCTGTCGAAGCGGCGGGTCCAGACATAGACGCTGTCGTCGGTTTCGCCCCGGTAGCTACCGGTGATGACCATGCCCTTGCCGACCTGGAACGGGATAATCTCGGTTTCCATCAGCTTCAGCCATTCGGCCATTTTGCCGGGTTTGATTACGTATTGCCGCAGTTCGTAGAAGGCCATCGGTTGTCTCCTGGAGGATTGGGAACAGCCCAGTCTTGCGCAAGGGCTTCGCGCTGTCACCTAGTCAAACCCGAAGACCAGAAACGCAAAAACCGCCGACTCGCGCGAGCCGACGGTTTGATCGTTACTTGGCCTGCCGACGATCAGCCCTGCGCTGGCCCATCGCTCGGTGGTGGCGCATCAGGTGCGGCGTCAGCGGGCTTTGGCACGTCACCCGGTTTGCCCGGCTTGAATCCGCCCTTGGCCACCACCACCATGGCCGGGCGCAGCACCCGGTCCTCGATGACGTAACCGACTGAGAACACCTGCAGCACGGTGCCAGCGGGGACGTTGACGTCCTGGGTTTCCATCACGGCCTGATGGAAGTTCGGGTTGAACGTCTCGCCCTGCGGATCGACGCGCTTGACGCCGTGCTTCTCCAACATGGCGATGAACGCGCGTTCGGTCAGATCGACGCCTTCGAGCAGGCCCTTCAACGCCGCCACAGGCTCGGCATCTGGCTTCACGGCAGCCTTTGCGCGGTGGAAGTTGTCGCTGATTTCGACGACGTCGTGCGCGAATTTGGTGATCGCGTACTTCGCCATATCCTGCTTCTCGCGCTCCTGGCGCTTGCGGATGTTGTCCATCTCGGCGTGGGTGCGCAGCAGCCGGTCGGTGAGGTCGCGGACCTGCCCCTCTAGCGTTGCGGTCTTGGCTTCAAGCACCTCAACCTGAATGCTTGGGTCGACGTACGAGGTTGCCCCCTGAAAGCCCTGGTTATACCCGGGGTTCTGAACGCCGGGTTGAGGTGGCAAGGGGTTGGCATCGGCGATATCAGCCGCCGCTTGGGCCGCAGCTTGCACGGCGGCTGAGCGTGCCGCAGCCGTGCGGGCCGCAGCGGCTTGGGCTGGCGTCATGGCAGGAGCTGGTCCGGTAGGCTGTGCTGGGGACGCATTCGTAGGCTCGTCGGCTTTGGGCTCTGAGTTCATAGGTCCTCAAGCGGGTGTCAGGTTGATGCGTTTCGCGCAGGCATAGTGCAGCGCACAATTCATCGTGTGGATATCGGTCGAAGTGGTTTAAAAATCAAGTCAACAACCGTCCGACGAGTTTGGCGGTATAGTCAACCATGGGGATAATGCGCGCGTAATTCAGTCGCGTCGGCCCGATGACGCCGAGAACGCCGACGATTTTGCGTTTGTCATCCTGGAATGGCGCGACAATCAGCGACGATCCCGACATCGAGAACAGCGTGTTCTCAGAGCCGATAAAGATGCGGACCCCGTCGGCCTTGTCGGCGGCCCCAAGCAGCTGCATCAACTCGTTCTTGGTCTCGAGGTCTTCGAACAGTTGGCGGATGCGGGTTAGGTCATCAACGGCGCTGAGATCTTTCAGCAGGTTGGACTGGCCGCGCACAATCAGGCTTTTGCGATTGTCGAGGCTGCCCGACCATTCGGCCAGACCGGCGCGGATGACTTTCTGGGTCAGCAGGTCCAGTTCGGCCTTGGCGCTGGCGAGGTCAGCCTCGATGCGTGCCTGCGCCTCGATCAGGGTGGCCCCGCGCAACTGTGCGTTCATATAGTTGCTGGCTTCGACCAGCGCCGACGGCGGCAGGCCCGGCGGCAGCGCAATCACCCGGTTCTCAACGCTTTGATCGTCACCGACCAGCACGACCAGGGCGCGACCCGGATCGAGTGGCACAAATTCGATATGTTTCAGCCGGTTGGTCTGTTTTTCGGCCAACACCACACCCGCACAGTGTGACAGACCGGAAATCATCTCGCTGGCATCGGCCAGGGCCTGATCGACGGAGCGTTCGCGCTTCAATTTGAGTTGCGCCTCGATCTGGCGGCGCTCGTCTGTTGTCAGGTCGCCAAGCTCGAGCAGCCCGTCGACGAACAGCCGCAGCCCCGATTGCGTCGGCAGCCGCCCGGCGGAGGTGTGCGGCGCGTAGATGAGGCCGAGATGTTCGAGATCCGACATGACGTTGCGGATCGATGCGGGCGATAGCCCAATCGGCAGCGCGCGCGACAAGTTGCGCGATCCCACCGGTTCGCCGGTCGAAAGGTATGTTTCGACGATCGAGCGGAAGATCGCCTTCGTCCGGTCGTTCAGAGTGCTTAGGGCACCCGTCGGTTCTACTTGTGGAGCTTTCAGTCGTCGCTCTCCTCGAATGCAGCGCCCTAGGTTAAGGCTTGTTTCAGGCGTACGTCAATTCGACGAGCTGGAGGAGTGTCAGTAACACACGAGTTGTCCGGTTTTAGTAGCACACGATATGTCCGGTAGTCTGTGTTCTTCTCAATGCGGGATGCATTGAGGGGATGAGATGAGCCGGACAGAGTGTGAACAGGACCGGCGGATGGAGAAGTTTGAGAGCGTGTTTGACCGCTGGGAGCGGCGCGAGCTGAGCCAAGCGGAGGCGGCGGAGATCCTGGGGCGGTCGGAGCGGCAGTTCCGTCGCTAGTGCGCCGGCAAAACCGGCAAGGAGTAGATGGTGCAAGTCCATCACGATGAAAGAGTAGCGATCTGCATCGACCCCGAGTCATGCGTGGTGGCCCGTGAGGGTCACGGCGAAGCGTTGACAGGGGATGACATAGGCCAGCCATTGAGCCTCGAAATGAACATTTTCCCGGGTGCCGACGCGCTTAGCAACGTGGAAGGCAACACGGACGGGGGCGCCATCGCGAGCACCCGGACGGCCCGGCGGGGTCGGAGAACCTGGCATGTGTCGACGCTTCTTGCGCGGGAGCCGGGAGATCTCACAGTCGGCCAACAGCACAGGGTGACCTGCGCGGCGCTGGTCCGCATCGGGAAGGCGAGGAGCCGGAGCCGATGATGCACGACCGTGAGAAGTCACACTCCGCCATAGTAGCTACGAAGCCGACGAACAACGCACCGGCGTCCAAAGCCGTTGCCGCGGAGCCGGTGGAGCCAAGGGCGGAGACCAAGAGGAAGGCGGAAGGGCAAAGCACGCTCCGAACCCAGGGTCGGGAACGCGTGTCACAGGCGCTCGAACGCCTACGGAAAGCCGCAAGCCAGAAGAAGAAGGAGAAGTTCACCGCGCTCTTCCACCACATCAATGTCGATCTATTGCGGGAGTCGTTC
>JAYSVA010000134.1:0-1919 GCA_043718785.1 Hyphomicrobiaceae bacterium | reverse complement strand
GCAGCCATACCGTTCCTGTTCCATTGCAACCGCCAGCGCACGTCTGCACCCCTTGTCTCGTAGAACAGGAGCCATCACTATGCGCCCGCTCCAGGGGGCGGGGATAAGTCCTAGCGTGGTTAATGCGGATAGGGTTAATGCGGATGATTAACGTTGGTGCAGTAACCCGTACGTCATGCACCTTGGTTTCACGATTGAGGGGCTGACAGACAATTAGAAAGAACAACCGCAACGAAATCGGCGGCCTGTGAATTTTCACGCCGACGCACGAATTGACTGCAACCACCGGCTCGGCCGTCGCGATGACGCCTCGCCACTCGCCGCCCCCCTTACTTGGCAAAGCTGGTGTCGACGAACGCTTTGCTGTCGACGCTGTCCGCCACCAGCTTTTCGGCCTTGTACCACGCGATCTGTTTGTCGATCTCGGCCGGGTCGAGTTTGGCTGAGGCGTCGACGTAGACGGCTGAGACCGTTAGTTTTGGTACGGCGACGTCAACGGCATCGTTAGGAAAGATGTGCTTGGCGATCAGGCTGGCAGCGGCTTTGGCATCGTCATCGACGACAGGTTCACCTTTGGCGTCCATTCGCAAAAATGCTTTGGCGTAGTCGGCGTTGCCTTTCTGGTAGGCGCGGACGAAGCGGGTGACGAGGTCGGCTTTATCGGCGACCAATTTGGGCGATGCGAACATGGCTCCGTATTGATAGTCGGCGACGTCTGAGAAGTAAGCCAGCAATTTGGCCTCGCCTTTATCAATCATCGGTTTGGCGAACTGCGGCGGCGTCAGCGCGGCATCGACCTGGTTAGTCTTAAGGGCGGCCAACATGTTCGGGATGCCCTGCAGCGGTTTGAGCGTGACCTTGCTGAGGTCGAATTTTTGGGCGGCGGCTATCTGGCCCATCATGTAGTGGTGCGATGAGCCGATCTGGGTAATCGCCACGGATGCACCCGCGAGCTTGTCGAGGCTGGTGATGCCCTTCGCGTACGCCTCGTTCGAGACGATGATGGCGTTGCCTTTGAAGCCTTTGCGCTCTGCTCCCTGCGAGGCGACCATTTTGAGGGCGCCCTTGCCCGCCAAGTTCAGTGTGCCGCCGGTGATTGCCGTAACGCCGAAGCCGACATCGCCGGAAGCGACGGCGACTGCGATGGGCTGGGCAGCTTCGAAGAATACGAGTTCGGCATTGATGCCTTCGGCGGCGAGGTAGCCCTTTTCCTTGGCCAGGAATAGTCCGCCTGAGGAGATAAATCGCAGCACGCCAATTTTTACAGGTTCTGCAGCATGAGCCGAGGCGCAAGGCAGAAGCATGGTGGCGACAAGTGCGAACGCGCCGCTTACGATGCGGCGACAGAGTGAAGGCGACATGTGATCCTCCCGGAACAGGCTGCTTTACTGGAAGATGACATACTTCCAGCGCGGGCTACTAGGCGAAAATGGTCCCGTGTGCCACCCGACCAGCTTGCCGCGCCCAAGTGGGGCTGGAGCACATTTTTGCGGCTTGTCTCATTTTCTAACGATTGGTCAGCCGCTCTTAAGCGTCCCTTAAATCTTCTCGCCCATAGTCCCAACTTGAAACAGTTCTGCGTTTGCGGTTTCGGCAAGTTGGACATGTAACGGGTGGCACGTAATGGCCCCCGGTTAAGACAGAAAGGGTTACGTAATGATCTCTCTTCGCAAGGCAATTGTGCTCGGCGCCGCACTCCTAGCCGGTTCCGTGACTGCTGCAACGGCTGCCGATCTGGGCAAGTATCGTGGTGGCAGCATGAAAGATAGCGGCAGCTACGCGCCACAGGCCGTGCAGTCGGCAGGTCCAGCTTGGTACTTCCGTCTTGATGGGGGCATTGCCGGACATGACAACCCCTACATGGTCGAAGACAGCTCCGTTGATCTGACCAGCACCCACATGGGTAAAGCCTGGACCCT
>JAYSVA010000133.1:0-4195 GCA_043718785.1 Hyphomicrobiaceae bacterium | reverse complement strand
CCCAGCTCCCATCAAGCCGGGAAAGTGCAGCTGTTTTCTTCCTTCGTGGCCGCGATGGCTTCCAGCTCTTCGGCGGCGGCGGGGACCGCGCCGGAGGCTTTGAAGATATCCCACTGGTTTTTCACTTCGGCCACAGGCAGCGCCTGGATCGTGTACATTTCGTGCATCAGCTGATGGTCGCTGGCGCGGAAGTAACCGGGGCGAGTTTTCAGCAGGTCGAACTTCGCACCCTTCTCGAAGTACTCGATGATCTTGATGGCATCGGTGGACTTCGTCTCGGTCATCGCCTGGGCCAGAATCTTCACGGCCATGTAGTCGCCCCACGCCTGGTTTTCAGGCGGCTTGTTGTACTTTTTGGTAAATGCTGCCGTGAATGCCTTCGAGCCCGGCGTGTCGAGCTGGTGATGCCAGACTACCGGCCAGGTGCCGCCGAAGTTCTCTTTGCCAGCGCCCCACGCCAACGCGGTATCGAAGCCGAAGCCCGCAACCGGGAACTTCAGGCCGAATTCCGAGTACTGCTTGAGGAAGTTGGTGACCTGGTTGCCCGCCAGGTTCGAGATCACGAGATCAGGCTTAGCGTTGCGGATTTCCAGCAATAGGCCTGAGAAGTCGGTGGCGTCGGTAGGCACCAGTTTGTCGGCGGCGAACTTACCGCCGTTGCCTTCCATGAAGCGTTTCGCGACCTTCAGCAGGTCGTGGCCGAACGCATAGTCGGCGGTCAACGAGAACCAGCTTTTGTCTTTGACGAGGCCCTGCGCCATCAGCGAGCGGCCGCAGGTTTTGACGTACATCGAGTTTTGGCTCTCGACATGGAACATGTACTTGTTGCAGTTTGAGCCGCGCAGCGCGTCCGAGTTGCCGCCCGTGTTGATGTAAAGGTTCTTGGTGCGCTGGGCGACCTGGGCGATGGTCAGGCACGACGCCGACGAGATTTCCCCGACAATCGCCGCGACTTTATCACGCTCGATCATGCGCTCAGCCTTGGTCGAGGCGGTCTGCGGGTTGACCGAGTCCTCTTTCAGGATTTCGAGCTTACGGCCCATAATGCCGCCACCTGCGTTGATTTCCTCGACCACGAGATCGATGGCTTGCACGGCATACTCGCCGAGCGGGCCAAGGAAGCCAGTGCGCGGCGTCAGATGGCCGAGGCGGATGGCGTCGGCCTGGGCGTAAGAAATCGCTGGGAAGCCCGTAATAGCGGCGGTTCCGACGGCAGCACTACCCTTCAGAATTCCGCGGCGAGTGATAGATTTACGCGTCGACATGGTTGCCTCCTTGGCTGATGCACTGGGTCAATTTCGACCTTAAAGGGATCGTAACCGCACGGCGGAGCGCGGGGATAAGTATTTTCGCAAAAATCGCCGATTTTCGATTTAGATCGTCGTCAGCGTGTGCGACATCCAGGTCATTGTCCAGTGAGTACTAATGCATCACTCAAATGCAGAGGTTGTCCTTGACGAGGGGCGCTCTCACTCAGTATAGGAGCCGGGACCCAATTATCCCGCACACGCGGGCGTTAGCCGTTGGCAGCGCCGCAGATACGAAGTCCTAGGAGACATTTAATGACACGGCGTTGTGAGCTTTCCGGAAAACTGCCTATGTCGGGCAACCTGCGCAGTCACGCAGAAAACGCCACCCGTCGGACCTTCCGTCCGAACCTGTGCAACGTGACGCTGATCAGCGACGCGCTCGGTGGCCGTAAATTCCGCCTCAAAGTCAGCGCCCACGCGCTGAAAACGGTGGAACATCGCGGCGGTCTTGACGCGTTCCTGGCCAAAGCCAAGGACATCGAGCTGTCCGACAAGTGCCGCAAAATCAAGAGCGACATCGCCAAAGCGAAGTCCGAAGCAGCTCCCGCCGCCGCCTAACCGGCCGTCGATCAAGTTCAAAAGCCCCGCATCTCCGGATGCGGGGCTTTTTGCCGTTGGTGTCTGGATGAGTGGGCTATTTTCGCACCATCGGCTTTGCCGCATCGGCGACGCCCGGTTCCAGCAGTGTGAACTGCAGCAGCACGGTTTTTTGCAGCATGGTGTTGAAATTGTTGTCGGAAATGATGGTCAGAACGGTCTCACCTTTTGGGCCTTTGTGCATCGCCAAGCCCTCCAGGTTGTCGATTTCCTGGGACAAGTCGGCGTCGAGCAGGATTTCACCTTCGAGCCGCCCCGTGCGGATTTCCTCGACTGAGAACCGGCGCAGGCGGCCTTTGACGCCCTCATACCAGCTCGACCAGCGGAACCGCCGCTCCAGCACGAGCAGGCTGCCATCCGGCAGGCCGAGGCAGTCGGTCAGGTCGTAGTCACCAATGTTGGTGATCGACAGGGTTCGCCAGCCCAACGCTGTGGTCAGTGCCGGGACGCCGCCCGCAGCTGTCCCGGGATGCATCCAGCCAGTGTGGCTGCCGTCTTTGTTTGGGAAACGCTCTGACAGGGTGACAATCGCTCCCTTGTTCGGCCCGCCACCGATGGTGCAGACCGACTCCAGCGACTTGTTTGATGATTGCCGTTTGACCTCGGGCGGCATGGCAAACGTCGAGATTTGGCGACCGACGCCTTTGTCGGAGACCGGGAAGCTGGCGATGCGGTGGTTACGCTCGAACGCGATCAGCACGGTGCCCTTGGCCAGCGACCCTTCGATTAACGTCACGCCTTCGGAGTCGCGGTCACGTTCCCGCGCTGGCGGCAATCCGTTAGAGCCCAGCAGCGGGCCGGTGCGGGCGTTTCTGATACCGGTCGGCTTAGTGCCGGTATAGGCGATTTCGCCGGTGATCCAAGTGCCGTTGTCAGATAGTGCGAGCAACCGCTTGCCGTCAGAATCGAGCGCCAAAGCCGACCAGCCACCGAAGTTTTTTGCTGCCGATGACAGCACCAGACCGCCGCGGAACTCTAGCTTGCCAAAGATCTTCTTGGCCGCATCGGACTTATCGAAGTTGTCGATAGCGCGCGCTTCGACTGTGACCGCTTCGATCACGTCCTTGGTCGGGTCCGGCTTTGGCTCGGCGTTGGCGAGGGTGCCAAACAGCAGCCCTCCAGCCATGGCCCATAGGCCAATTGTCCTCAAATTGCGCAAGAAAGGCTCCCGAATCGACCGCATCGCAGCATCAGTGCGTCTTCCGGCGCGGACGTGGTGCTTTTGGGGCAGCCATCGGTTTTTCTTCGAACAGCTCCACCAGTTTTTCCGTCATCGCGCCAGCCAGTTCGGTCGGATCGGTGATGGTGACGGCGCGGCGATAGTACCGCGTAACATCGTGGCCGATGCCAATGGCGATCAACTGAACCGGTGACTTGGTTTCGATTTCTTCGATCACCTGCTTCAGATGCTGCTCTAGGTAAGCCCCATTGTTGACCGACAGGGTCGAGTCGTCGACCGGCGCGCCATCCGAAATCATCATCAGAATGCGGCGCTGCTCGGGGCGGGCCAACAGGCGGGTGTGCGCCCACGCCAGCGCTTCGCCGTCGATGTTCTCTTTCAGCAGGCCTTCGCGCATCATCAGCGCGAGGTTGCGCTTGGCGCGGCGCATCGGCGCGTCGGCGCTCTTGTAGATGATGTGGCGCAGATCGTTGAGGCGGCCGGGATTGCCCGGTTTGCCAGCAGCGAGCCAGGCTTCACGTGCCTGCCCGCCCTTCCACGCTTTGGTGGTGAAACCGAGGATTTCGACTTTGACGCCGCAGCGTTCCAGCGTGCGGGCCAGGATGTCGGCGCAGCAGGCGGCGACCATGATGGGGCGGCCGCGCATCGAACCGGAGTTGTCGATCACGAGGGTGACGACGGTATCGCGGAAATCGGTGTCGCGTTCGCGCTTGAACGACAGCGGGAACATCGGGTCGATGATGATGCGGGTCAGGCGGCTGGCGTCCAGCGTGCCTTCCTCGATGTCGAAGTCCCAGGCGCGGTTCTGTTGAGCCAGGAGTTTGCGCTGCAACTTGTTGGCGAGGCGCGAGACGACGCTGGAGAGCGAGCGTAGCTCCTTGTCGAGGAAGGTGCGGAGCCGCTCAAGTTCGTCCGGCGTCGACAGGTCCTCGGCGGTGATTTCCTCGTCGTTGAGCTTCGAGAACACCTTGTAGCCATAGGCTTCAGGGTTATCGAGCACGGACTGGTTGGGCCGCCATGGCTCGTTGGTTTCGGCGGGGTCTTCGCCATCCGAATCCATGTCGAACTGGTCGCTGTCGGCGGATTCGGTGGCGTCCTGGGCTTCGCC
>JAYSVA010000132.1:0-1924 GCA_043718785.1 Hyphomicrobiaceae bacterium | reverse complement strand
GCATTGCTTGGCCGCTACGACGTGTTGTTCTGCGATGTGTGGGGCGTCATCCACAACGGCGTCAGCGAATACGAAGCGGCTGGCGACGCGCTGGAGCGGTATCGTGCGGCCGGTGGCTCCGTCGTGCTAGTATCGAATGCGCCGATCCCCGCGACCACGGTTCAGAAGCTGCTGGAAAACAAGAAAGTCCGCACCAGCGCCTGGGACGCCATCGTGACGTCAGGTGACGTTGCCCGCACCCACATCGCTGATCGCGGCTATTTCCGCATCCACCACATTGGACAGGACCGCGATCTGTCGCTGTACGACGGGCTGAGCTCGCAGCATGTCAGCATCGACGACGCCGAAGCCATTGTTTGCACAGGCCTCGTCGATGACCGCACCGAAACCGGCGAAGACTACCGCGAGCGCCTGAGCGACGCCGCCGACCGCAAGTTGCCGTTTGTTTGTGCCAACCCTGACCTTGTGGTTGATGTGGGCGGGCTTTCGCTGCCCTGCGCAGGCCAAGTCGCCCAGGTCTATCAAAGCCTGCGTGGCCCCGTGTATTGGGCCGGAAAGCCCCATCGTGCGATCTACAAGGTGGCAATGGCGACGGCCAAACGCGTGCGTGGCCCGAACCTGATCAAGTCCCGCATTTTGGCCGTCGGCGACAGCTTCGCCACCGACCTGTTCGGTGCCCGCGAGTTCGGCATCGACGCCCTGTTCATCACCAGCGGCATCCACCGCGCCGAGTTCCACGGCCCCGACAACGATCCCGTGGCCAACGGCACCCTCGATGACGCGAAATTGGACCGCGCCTTGCGCGGTGCCGCCCTATTCCCTGTCGGTGCCAGCACCGCCTTGGCCTGGTAAGTGGGGGCGACGTGGCCGCTGTCCTGCACTTGAGGAGCGATGAATACGCCCTCTGCCCGCCCCGTTGCGGGGAGAGGGCAGAGGCCAATTTGAGCGCAAGCGACAAATGGCCGAGGGTGAGGGGCGGCCACTTGTTTCGATTGGCTGTCTGCGTTCACGCTCTCGTCGATGGCCTAGTACCCGTTGCCGCCCCTCGGTCGGCGCGGTTCCCCCGCGCCTACCTCTTCCCCCTCCCCGTCGAAGTGCAGTCGACAGGCAGAGGGAAAATTCGCGCTTCAATTTTTGCGGTGCTCCTGTTGGTGGCTTCTCCTACCCTAGCTGCCCCACCATCCCGCATTGTCTCGCTGAACCTCTGCACGGACCAGATCCTGCTGGATCTCGTCCCGCGTGAGCGGATTGCGGCACTCAGCTGGCTGGCGGCGGACCGGGATGTCAGCCCGGTTGCTGACGATATCACCGGGCTCAAACTGGTGCGCGGCGGGGCGGAGGAAATCCTCGCATTGGCCCCCGATATGGTGCTGGCCAATCCCTATGCGGCGGCCCCGACTGTCGATCTGCTCAAGCGGCTTGGATATGCCACCGAAGTCATCCCGTTCGCGCAGGATTTTGAGGGCATCCGCCTCGCCGTTCGGCGTGTCGCGGCGGCCGTGGGCGAACCCGCGCGCGGCGAAGCGCTGGTCGCCCGGTTCGATGCGGCGCTGGCCAGCACGACGCGTAGTGCGCAAAACGGCAAGCCGCCCGAAGCGCTAGTCTATCAGGTCAACGGGCTGGTCTCCGGCTCGGGCAGCCTGATCGATGGCGCGCTGACCGCCGCCGGGCTGAGCAATCAGGCCTCCACCCGGCGGTTGGCCTCAGGCGGACGGCTGGCGCTGGAGCAGTTGGTTGCCGCCCCGCCCGATCTCGTCGTGCTGGCGCAGGCCCCGCGCACCTACGCAACCGTGGTGTCCGATAATCTTCGCCATCCTGCCCTTGAGCGGTTGATGCAACTCAAGCCGTCGCTGGTGCTGCCGATGCCGCTGTGGCTGTGCGGTTCGCCGCGCATTACCGATGCGATCAAACTGTTGCGTGGGGC
>JAYSVA010000131.1:0-9647 GCA_043718785.1 Hyphomicrobiaceae bacterium | reverse complement strand
TCTCACCATGGAGACGGTAGGTGGGGTCGTGCTTCGCCGCCGCCAATTGTGCACCAAGGGTATTCGATGTCCTCAGTTATGACCTGGGAGAGGCGCATCGGCAACAGAAAAACACCGCATTTGATGTTTCAGCTGATCAAATCTGTAGGTTCCACGGGGTTAATGCTGTCAATTGGCAGATCGGAACAACACAAGAATTTCTAGAATGGTGGTCTGATTGTGGCGCCTAACGTGCACATCTGCCAAGGCTTTTGACAGCGTGACTGGGTGCCACGATTGCATACGCACCCAACATTTCCACAGGCACCCGATGAGCAACAAAAGCCACTTATACCAGTGAGCCAAACCGATGACTCTTTCAGTTTCCCTCCTCCTCCCCCCTTGAGGGGGAGGACAACGCGGCTCAATTTTTTGTACTTCACAAAAATTGATCTTGCCGCGTGAGGTGGGGGGTACTTTTTATCAACGAATCCAGCGGCTAGATACCCCCCACCCCGCCCCTCCCCCTCAAGGGGGGAGGGAGGGAAACACGAGAGGGTTTTGCTCTGCAAAAGGTCAGCGGATAGGCTCGCTGGTATTACACGGTTAGCGATCCGGCACCAATTTATCGCGCTTCGTTGGCATAAGCCTTGGCAATGTTGTCGCTGTCGCGCTTCCGTCCCGCTGCAATCGCCCGCTGGCCGACTTGATGGAGGGTTCCCAAATTGGCCACGCCCGCCGCCGTGATCGCCGGGTAGATCCTCGTTATTTGGAAGCCACGGCCTTCCAGCGTCGCCGCCACCTGCTCTTCCATCCCCACCACATACAAATTGGCGACTGTGGGGTTTTTGACGAGCTTGTCGGCGACGTTGCCAAACGGCCCTTCGGTTGCGCCAACCGCCAACACCCGAACGCGCGTCGTATTGGCGTCGACCGGCGTCAGTTCGGCGACCATCCGCAGCATTTCATTGTTCTTCTTCTTCACGATCCAGACGACCTTCGCCGGATCTCTGGCATCGACAGAGAAATCCGGCGTGTCGGTGCCAAACACAACAGGCGGCAGCGAAGCCGCCCGCAGCAGGCGATGCGTCTCGGCCATCGACGCCTGATAGACGCGCCCGCTGTCCTGCCAGCAACCGGCGGCGAGCGTGCACAGGCCAACGACAAAGAGCATATGAAGGGCACGGATTTTACGCATAGATCAACTCACGTTCGTTGGATCAGTCATGGATAGTGAAAACGTGTCCGCCTTGCAGGCCGCTGCGCTGAACGAGGCAGACGGTGTCCTTGCCAGGGCTAGATGAGAAGGTGCCGTTTTTATGAACGATTTTGCCCCGGGACATCTCGTAAGGGCGCGCCTCGATCAAGGCGGCGATTTGCTCTTCAATGGCCGGTCGAACGGGCTGCAGAACCGCCGGACGCGGATAGAATTGCGTACCGTCATAGGCCTCGCCACCATTTGCGCCCGGTGACACGGCGATATCGACCTGAGTCGTGCTGGCGTCGACTGGTGTGAGCGTCGCTTTGAAGCTCAACATCAGCTTGCCACTGCTCTTGACGTGCCAAATGACATAGCGGTTCTTCTCCACATCGGTGGAGACATGAATGAGAATGCCGCATTGTCGATCCCTGACAAAGTCCGGCAATTTACTCTGCAGGCGCTCATAAACTTGCTCGACACTGAACGGGAATTGTCCCTTGGGCGGGGGCGTTGGTGCTTCGCCGCAAGCCGACAATAAGGCCGTGAGCGACAGCGCCACAGCCAGCGGCTTCCGCCGCCGCGCAACACTCGTTTCAAACAATCGGGCAGCAATCATCGCGATTTATCCTGCGGTACACCCCGCAAATACAACAGGATCTGACTAACATCGCGTTAAGGCGCACTCCCAGTCGGGCAAGCAGTAGCGCCCCTTGAGCTGCATGACGTCCGTAGGTCGGGTAGAGCCCTTGCGAGACCCGACGCCACTTGCAGACGACCA
Source organism: Hyphomicrobiaceae bacterium (assembly GCA_043718785.1). Classification (GTDB taxonomy): domain Bacteria; phylum Pseudomonadota; class Alphaproteobacteria; order Rhizobiales; family Hyphomicrobiaceae; genus JAYSVA01. Next base: position 7,689 of record JAYSVA010000131.1, on the reverse strand, counting down.
TCATCAGACTTGTGCATTGTGCCGTGGAACGTCGGGTCTCGCGAAGCCGCTCTACCCGACCTACGTTCATCACTAGTTTGCCGTTTGTATTATCGGCACCTAAAGTGCACATCGGCCAAGGCTTTTGGCAACTCAGCGAGGTGCGAAATGATGGCGTCGGCACCCAGGCTTTCCACCGGCACCCGGCTATAGCCGAAATCGACCAGAATGACCGGCACGCCCGCCGCGCGCGCGGTTTTAAAGTCGGCGATGCTATCGCCAACCAGAACGGCCTCGCGAGCCGTGTGACCAAGCCTAGTGATGGCCGCCAGCAGCATGTCCGGCGCGGGTTTTTTCGGCAACTTGTCGCTGGCTCCGATCACCGCGCCCATAAACCGGTCGAGCCCGGTGGCCGCCATCACCACGTCGGTCACCGGCTGCGGTTTATTGGTGCACAGCCCGCAGGCAATGCCCGAGCCTGTTAGCGCCGCCAGCACCTCGCGCCCACCTGGATAAACCAGGCTGCCGGACTTCGAATACTTGATGTAATGCGGCTCAAACCGCTGCAGCAACCGCTCGACAGCCGCCTGATCTGCCGCCAACCCGCGATAAATCAGCGCCCGCTCAACCGCCGCTTGCGCTCCCTCCCCGACCATCAGCCGGATGTCAGCATCGGGGATCGGCGCGACGCCATCGTCCGCCAGCGTCGCGTTCATGGCGGCAGCGATGTCGGGCAGGCTGTCAACCAGCGTACCGTCGAGATCGAAGATCACGGCGGGCGGCAAATGCGCGGGCAAGCTCATTCGATCAACCCCGTGTCAGCGCCACAACGCCCGGCAGTTCACGGCCTTCGAGCCATTCGAGGAACGCACCGCCCGCCGTCGAGATGTACGTGAACTGCTCCGTCACGCCAGCCGCGTTCAGCGCCGCCACCGTATCGCCACCGCCCGCCACCGATGTCAGATTGCCCGCCGTGGTCATGGTGGCGGCCTGTTTCGCCAGTGCGAACGTGCCGGTGCCGAACGGGTCGATCTCGAACGCGCCGAGCGGGCCGTTCCACAGCAGCGTGTGGCAACCATCGAGCACCTTGGTCAGGTGCGCCACCGACTTCGGCCCGACATCGAGCATCATCGCGTCAGCCGGAATGGCGTTGACATCGACGACGCTGGAGGCGGCACCGGCCTTGAACTCACGCGCGACGACGCCATCCACCGGCAGCACAATGGTGCACCCCGACGATTTCGCCGCCGCCATGATCTTGCGGGCGGTGTCGTAGAAATCCGGCTCCGATAACGACTTGCCAACGTTGATGCCCTGCGCGCCGAGGAACGTGTTGGCCATGCCGCCGCCAATGATCAGGAAATCGACCTTCGGCAGCAGGTTCTCCAGCACCGGAATCTTGGTCGAAACTTTCGCCCCGCCAACCACCGCCGCCGTCGGCTTTTTCGGCTTTTCCAGCGCTGTCCGCAGCGCGTTGATCTCTTCCATCATCAGCGGCCCGGCATAGGACGGCAGCAGATGCGTCACGCCCTCAGTCGAAGCATGGGCACGATGGGCGCACGAGAATGCGTCGCCGATGAACAGGTCCGCCAAGCTGGCCAGTTCCTTGGCGAACGCCGGATCGTTCTTCTCCTCGCCCTTGTGGAAGCGCAAGTTCTCCAGCACGGCGATGCCGCCGGGGGGCAGTGCGTACACGGCTTTCACCGCCGCTTCGCCGATGCAATCCGGCGCGAACGCCACTGGCTGGCCGAGCAGCTTGGCGAACGACTCAGCCACCGGCTTCAGCGTGAATTCGACGTCCGCCGCACTTTTCGGGCGGCCAAAGTGCGAGATGACGATGACCTTCGCGCCGCGCTTGGACAGCTCCAGCAGCCCCGGCACCAGCCGTTCCAGCCGCGTCACATCCGTCACCCGACCATCCTTGACCGGCACGTTGAGGTCACAGCGCACCAGCACGCGCTTGCCCTTGAGGTCGAGTCCGGTAGTGGTTTTGAGTTTGTCGAGGTTCATGGGGCGGGTTCCTAAATACGAAATAGTCAAGCAATCAGCTCGAATTGCACGCAATCGACAGCCTCTCAGTTTTTCGCCTCCTCCCCCCTTGAGGGGGAGGACAACGCGGCTCGATTTTTGTTCTTCACAAAAATCGAACTTGCCGCGTGAGGTGGGGGGTGCTTCGGCCAGCGAGTTCTTGCCTCACCATACCCCCCACCCCGGCCCTCCCCCTCAAGGGGGGAGGGAGGGAAAGAACTGAAAGATCGAGGTTGTGGACCCGTGGAAAATTCTACCCCTGCTTAATCAGCGCCTTGGCGGCTTCAGTGATCTTGGCCGTGGTCAGGCCGAAGTGGGCATACAGCTCCGGTGCCGGAGCAGAAGCGCCGAAATCGCTGAGACCGATGAACCGGTCCTTGAAGCGCAGCCACTCGTGCCAGCCCTGCTGCACCGCCGCTTCGATGGCGATGCGGGGCGCGAGGCCCAGCACCTCCATGCGATAGGCCTCCGGCTGAGCGCGGAACAGCTCAAATGACGGCATCGACACGACCGCTGCGTGAATGCCATCCTTGGCCAGTGCCGCCGCTGCGTCAGCGGCCAGCCCGACTTCTGAGCCGGTGGCGATTAGGGTCACATCACGCTTGCCGCCGGGCACATCGAGGATGACGTAGGCACCTTTGGCCGACTTGTTGTCAGCCGACACCTGCGGCCGCAAATTCGGCACGGCCTGCCGGGTCAGCGCTAGCACCGATGGCGTGGCCTTGGCCTTGACCGCCAATTCCCAGCACTCGGCGGTTTCCTGCGCATCGGCGGGGCGGAACACCTGCAAGTTCGGGATGCAGCGCAGCGCCGCCAGATGCTCGACCGGCTGATGCGTTGGCCCGTCTTCGCCAAGGCCGATGCTGTCATGCGTCATCACGAAGATGACGCGCTGTTTCATCAGTGCCGCCAGCCGGATCGATGGGCGGCAATAGTCGGTGAACACCAGGAACGTGCCGCCGTAGGGGATCAAGCCGCCGTACAACGCCAGGCCGTTCATCGCGGCGGCCATGCCGTGCTCGCGGATGCCGTAGTGGATGTAGGTGCCGCCAAACTCCCCCTTGGCGATGATCTTCTGCGCCTTGGCCTTGGTGTTGTTCGAGCCGGTCAGATCTGCCGAACCGCCGATCAGCGCCGGAATAGCTGCCGTGAACTTCTCAATCGTCAGTTCCGACCAAATGCGGGTGGCGCGCTTCGACGTGTCGGCGGCGAACTGCGCCTTGGTTTCAGCACACGCCGCCGCCAGTGCCGCCTGTCCATCCGCATTCATTGGATTGGCGAACAACCCGCGCGATTTCGCATCGACCTTGGCGAAGCGCGTCGCCCAGGTCGTGTGCGCATCTTTGCCCTTCGAGCCAGCAGCGCGCCAAGCACTTAACACGTCGGCTGGCATTTCGAACGGTGCCGCCGTCCAGCCGAGCTTTTCACGCGTGCCTTTGATCTCATCCGCGCCCAGCGGCGAGCCATGGGTGGACGATTTGCCCTGCTTGGTCGGTGCGCCGTAACCGATGATGGTTTTGCAAGCGATCAGCCACGGCTTCGATGGATCGGCCTTGGCTTTGCTGATGGCCAGATCGATGGCTTTGGCGTCGTGGCCGTCGATGGCGATCGCATTCCAACCGGCGGCTTTGAAACGGCCGATCTGGTCTTCCGATGTGGTCAGGCTGGTTGGCCCGTCAATCGAGATGCCGTTATCGTCGAACAGCACGATCAGGCGGCCAAGCCCGAGGTGGCCCGCCAGCGTGATCGCCTCCTGCGAAATGCCCTCCATCAGGCAACCGTCACCAACCACGCAGTAGGTGTGGTGGTTGATCACCTCATCACCCAGGCGCGCATTCCACAGCCGCTCAGCCAGCGCGAACCCGACCGCATTGGCGATACCCTGGCCGAGCGGACCCGTGGTCGTCTCAATGCCTGGCGCATGGCCGTATTCCGGATGGCCAGCGGTTTTCGCGCCCAACTGGCGGAACTTCTTGATCTGGGCGATATCCATGCCCGGATAGCCGGTCAGATACAGCAGTGAATACAGCAGCATCGAACCGTGACCGGCCGACAGGATAAACCGGTCGCGATTCGGCCAAGCCGGGTCGCTGGCGTCATAGGAGAGATGGTTGACAAACAGCACCGTTGCCACATCCGCCATGCCCATCGGCATGCCTGGATGGCCGGACTTTGCGGCTTCGACGGCATCCATCGACAATGCGCGGATGGCGTTCGCCATATCGGCGTGAGAGGCTTTCGAAGCCGATTTCGAATTTGGCATGCCGCGAATTCCGTTCTGGGTCAAAAGGCTCTGGACTGGCGCTGTTCTAAGCAGCTTGGCCGCTGCCGTCTACCCAACGCCACCGCGCACCCCCGAACCATCCACGATTACCTGAATCCGAGCCTGCATCCCGGCGCGCACTTGCAGGAGCTCGCAATGCGATTGCATGAACAGATAGCTCAAAATTCCGGCCTTCTCTCTTCCCCCCATTGCGGGGGTGGGCCGGGGATGGGCGGACTGGGAACGGCCACGGAACACCCCACCTCACGAGGCAAAATCGATTTTTGTGAAAAACAACAATCGAGCCGCGCTGCTTTACCCCCCCCTTGAGGGCAGGGCAATCGCATATGACGTTAAGTCTTGCTCGATCCTGCCGGTTTTCGCCCCTTGAGGGGGGGAGGAGGAGAAAAACCGCGCCGGTGTGCTCGCGGCGAGTTCATATGCGATAGCCCTGCTATCAAAGGGGGAGGATGCGAAACCCGCAGATTCTTCGCCAGTTTACGCTCATTCAATCGCCCGTGCAGAGCTCGGGTCCCGCGCATGATTACCATGCTCGACGAGGAAGACTTATTCTACGTCGGACGTACGGAACATTAACGAATCATCTAGCCCCAATCCGAACAAGAATCGCCTGCGGGCTGATCAGGGGGCCACTATGCGAGACCTAAAACACGTTGCAGTTCTGGCAGTGACAATGAGCGTTGCGGCCCTGTTTGGTGGGTGTGCTGGCGATCTCACACCAACATCTGAGCTGACAACCGCATCCATTACCCCGCCTCCGGCCAATGCTGTCAAAGGCACCCGGGTGAAAGCGGCTGAAAATTCCCGCGTGTTTGTCCTGGCAGGACTGGGCCCAGACTGCAATTCGTCAAAGATCCCGATGATTACGGTCGACAAGGCCCCGACGAAGGGCACCGTAACATTCATCGCGGTTCCGGAAACCACCGTGCAATTTAGCCTCTCCGGCCAGTGCGTCGGCAAGCGCGTTCCCGGCGTTGGCGTGTTCTACAAGCCCAACGAAGGCGCCACCGGACCCGACGTCTTCACCGTCGTCGCCCGCGCCGGCACCCGCGAGCTCGCCTCCCGCACCATCCCCGTCGAAATCGCGGAGTAATCTCAGCGAGCTTCGCCGACTACTCCTTTAGTTTTTCGCTTCCACGGATATCCGGATCGAGCTTCGCTCGAAACGGATTCCAGGAAAGCGGGAGGTTGGGGTGTTGCTCGTGGCCGACGGTCAACGGATAGGCTCTTTGGTACAATACAACGCTAGCCCCTACCCAAACGAGACGCCGCGGGGGATTAGGCGGTGGGTGAAGGCTTGGCGTTCGAGGTCTTCGCGGAAGTCGGGGTGGGCGAGGCCGATCAGCGCTAGCGCCCGCTCGGCGACGGATTTGCCCTTCAGATTGACGATGCCGAATTCGGTGACGACGTACATCATGTCGGAGCGCGGCGTGGTGACGATGTTACCCTTGGTCAGCTCCAGCACGATGCGGCTTTTGCGGATGCCATGCCGCTCATAGGTCGACGACAGGCAAATGAACGATTTGCCGCCGGGCGACGCATAGGCACCGCGCACGAACTGCAATTGCCCACCGGTGCCGCTGATGTGGCGATGTCCATCGGACTCCGAGGCGGCTTGGCCCTGCAGATCGATCTGCGTGGTGTTGTTGATGGCCACGGCGCGATCGTTCTGCATGATGATATGCGGCAGATTGGTGTAGTCGACCGCATAGCATTGAAAGTCTGGATTGCGGTCCACCGCCTCGTACAAAACGTTCGATCCGAGCGCGAAGCTGTAACCGATTTTGCCGGGATTCAGCGCCTTCTTGCCGCCGTCGATACGTCCGGCCTTGTACAGCTCGACCAGCCCATCGGTCAGCATCTCCGTATGAATGCCTAAATCGCGCACGCTGCTTTCCAGCAGCATCTTACATACCGCGTTCGGCATGCCGCCGATGCCGATCTGCAGGCACGCGCCATCCTCGATTTCGTTGGCGATGAGCCGCCCGACGGCTCGGTCGACATCGGTCGGCGGCGGATTGAGTAGCTCGACGGCCGCCTGATGGTCGCCCTCAATGATGTAGTCGACTTCGCTGATGTGCACGCCGTTGCCGTCGCCATGCGCGTAGGGCAGGCCGTCGGTCACCTCGACAATCACCAGTTTGGCGCGTTCGATGACGGCGCGATGCCACAGGTTGGTGACACTGAAGTTGAAAAAGCCGTTGGCGTCCATCCGGCAGGTCTTGAGGATGACGATGTCCACCGGGGCCATGAACCGGCGGTAGTAATCAGAGATTTCGCCGAGATGCACCGGGATGTAATTGACCCGGCCCGCATCGTGCCTTTTCCGGTCATAGCCTGAAAAATGCAGGTTGAACGAATAGAAGTGCTCGCCTTCGGGGTCACATTCCAGGAACGCGCGGGGCCGCAGCGACAGACAATTGCGGACCTTGACGTTGCGGAGTTCAGCCTTGCGCGCCGCCAACGCTCGGTCGAACACGTCGGGCTGACACAGCGATGCGCCGTAGTCGATCCACGTGTCCGAGGTCACCATACCGGCTGCCGTCTCAGCCGAAATGATTTGCGCTTGCGCCGCCGCAGTTCTCATCAACATCGAAGGTTCCACAAGGATAACCCGATTTTACCAGGGCCAGACGTCCTCACCATAGCATGGTGACGGGCGCTCCGTGCAGCAGTTCGGCGAGGCGGCGGCGAACTGGGGCCGTGGCACCTTCCGGGAGAGTGTCGGGGGCGAAAAAGCCTTGCTCGGCGATTTCGCGGTTGGGGGCGGGCTTGATCGGCTGACGCCACTGCGGAATTCGGAACAGCGCAATGTGGTCGGACGGGAACGCCGGGAAATTGCCGTAGAGGCCGATCAGTTCCGGCCGCGCATCACAAATGATGCCAGCTTCCTCCAGCACCTCACGCGCGCAGGTGTCGATGGCGGTTTCATTGGCCTCGACGCCGCCACCCGGAAAATGCCAGCCCGGCCGGTAGCCGTGGCGGATCAGCAGCACCCGGCCTTGCCCGTCAAACACCACGCCTTGCGCGCCCATCGTCAGCCCACGCGACAGCCGCCAGTAACGCTGCATCGACTTGGAAACCAGCTTTTTCAACGGCATAGCGCATCCTCGACTCAACCGGCGGTCAACCAAGTGATCTATCGCCACCAGCGGCCAAGCTTGGCAAGCAAAAGCGCTATTACCGTCGAGCCTAACCCATGACCTTTTCGGTTCTTTCGCCTCCCCCCCTTGAGGGGAAGGGCAATCGCATATGACGTCAAATCTTGCGCGATCCTGCCAGTTTTCGCCTCCTCCCCCTTGAGGGCTAGGGGATTCACACATCTTGGCCACAGTATCGCTGCCGACGGGGATTTGGCCGAGCGAATGCGAGGCCAAATCCCCACATTCTCGTCATGG
>JAYSVA010000014.1:0-2218 GCA_043718785.1 Hyphomicrobiaceae bacterium | reverse complement strand
ACCCAGCATTCGCGTCCGGCACAATCGCCAGATTGGCTTCGGCCAGGTTGATCCAGCCCTGCGCATCAGTTGGCTCCGCCACCACCGCCTCGGACAGGCTCCGGACGGCAGCACGCGGATCGCTGGCCATGACTTTGACGGCGGCGCTGGTCAGCTCGCGGGCCTTCTTCGGCGCTGGTGCGGCCTTCCAGTTGGTCTTCAGCGTCGCCTCGTAGCGCTGGCCTTCGCGCAGCAGCTCGGGGCGCAACCGGTCGAGCAGCTGCGCCTGCGCCGGGCTCAGTTGAGCCCCTGGCGTTTGTGCCATAACAACCTGAGTGAACGCTGTTGAGGCCAACAACGCCGACAGCAAGGCCATTGAAAATCTAGCAATTTGAGACGCCATGATAGTCCTCGATGAAACAATGCGTCTGACCGCACATGCGATCAGTTGACTGGATCATCGACTATGCGCCCACTCCTGACTAGCGGGGATTAGAAACAGTTATCTCAAAATGAGTGTAATTGCCGGAAGTTGCCGCTACTTTCCGGGAGATTAAATGCGGCCGTCACAGCACGCGAAAAACCGGCCAGTGGGAGCACTGGCCGGGGGGGTAGGCTAGGCAGGCTAAAAGCAACATCAGTGGCGAGTGGACGCTGTAACAGATGGCGTCACGTCGGCAGCGGGTGGCAGATCGCTGGCAGACGGCAAATCGCTGGCGGCAGCAGCTTCAGCGGTCGGCTGCGCTGACTGGACGTCCTCGACCGGCACGACGACGGCGGCCACAACGGCAACACGTGGCACGATGGCGTCAGACGCGGCCCACAGACGGGCGAACGACGTCATCGACCATTTGGCGGTCAAGGCGTGATCAGCAGCATAGCACTCATAGGCGTCGCGTTTATCGGGTTCACGGCGCATGCTATCGCCGATCCAGCAGGTGGTCGCGCTGAGTACAAGTTGCTCATGCGCTTCGAGCAGGCGGGGATTACCAGCAACCCGGCACTCCGTAGAGCACAGCATCATCGTTTCAGCCTGGGCATCGACAGCGCCGTTGTCCAGCATGGCCAGAATGGCGCGCACGGTCACCTGAGCCTTGGCAATTTCAGGTGCCAAAGCATTCAGGGCTTTAACAACCGGGCTATGCGAGGAGCGGGCAATCAGCGACCAAGTGGTCGGCTCGCTGGCGGTCATAGTAGCTAGGTGCGCGCTGATGAATTCCTTTAGTTTGTCTTCTTTAGCTTCCCGTTTCACAACGTCCATGCGCGGCGCAGACTTCATGGGGACTTCCATCTTTAGATCTTCAAGGGCAGTGCTCTGTCAGCAATCGGTTACGCGGGAAGTGGACCAGATCTGATCCTAGTCATGCGCCAGGGCGGTTAAATAAAGATTGAGCCTGGGTCATTTCGGGACACTTTCCAGCCACATTGTTGCAAAATGTTTTTTCCCGAACCGATTGTATGCATTTCAGCCCGCTTTTCTTACTCCGCGGGGACGCGGGCAAACCGACGGGCCGTGGCGACGACATCATCAGTCGAGGGGTCGGAGCCGAGATCGATCTCGCCGAACTCATCATCGTTGAAGTCGCTGACATCTTCAGCCGTGATATCGATCACGCGGTTGGCCGTGACTACAGTCTCGACGGCTGGCATCAGCGGCGACGTGGCCACTGCTGGGGCGTCGAGACGAGCAAAGTCCAGGGTCATCTGATTATCGTGCTCACCGGGCGCAGCAAGAGCTGCAGCAACTGAAGCTGCGGCGGCAAGGCTGGCGGCCATGCCGACTTTGAACAGGTTGGCTGGCAAGATGGCCTCGGTCGATGGCACGGTGAAACGAACCGTGCGCTCGACCATCTCAACGCCGACACCTGCCTGGGGAGCGGCCTGAACCGGTGCTGGACGGGCAGCCGGTGCCGTCACAACAACCGGCGCGGGCGGTGTGATCGTGACAGTTGGCTGCGCAACTGGCGCCGGTGCCTGGACGGGCTGGGCCTGCTGCTGCGGGGCGGACGGCATCAACACATCCGTGCGGGCAACACCGGCAGGCTGACCAGCAAACTGCTGCGGCCGCATGTTCGGCATCGGCACCACGTTGTCCGTCCAAGTTGGCGCCGGAGCTGGCACCACGGTCACGTCGGCCAATTGCGTCGGCGCTGGCTGGCCCGGACGGCGATAGCCCTGGGGCGGCAGGGTGTTGCTGTTGGCCGCCCGCACACTAGCTTCGTCATCCGCGGTCTGTTGG
>JAYSVA010000130.1:0-9664 GCA_043718785.1 Hyphomicrobiaceae bacterium | reverse complement strand
TCAGATCAACAAGCGCAATTTTGTGCCCCTGCGGCACGTGCGTCTTCAGGATGATTCCGTTCGGCAGCTTGGTGCCCGCCGCCAGCCCGAAATCATTGGCAATGATCGCCACGTTATCGGCTGCGTTCAGGCGGATAGTGCGCGGCTCGTGGCGGCGGGATGTTGGTGGTGTTCGTGTCATAATCAACCGCCTAATGCGCCCTGGGTGTTGACATACAACGCGTACACCGAATGGCTGGAGGCCATGAACAGGCGGTCGCGGTTGGGGCCGCCGAAGCAGACGTTGGCGCAGCGTTCGGGCAGGCGGATGCGACCGATTTTCTTGCCCGCCGGGTTGAAGATCAGCACACCATCGAGTTCGGCGTTGCCCATGCCCCAGCCGCACCACAGGTTGCCGTCGCGGTCGCAGCGCATGCCGTCGGGGGTGCCGCCAGGGCCAGCGTCGATCAGCAAGCGGCTGTTGCTGATGGTGCGTCCGTTTGCGGCTACGTCATAGGCGAGGATCTTGCGGTTCGGCTCGCCGCGCGATTCGACGATGTAGAGAACTTTTTCGTCGGGCGAAAAGCACAGTCCGTTCGGCCCTTTGATGTCACTGGCGACAACGGTAGCCTCCAACGTGGTGCCATCAACGCGATAGACGTTTTGCGGCAATTCCGGCACGGCGAAATTGCCTTCGTAGGTGCCGGAGATGCCGAATGGCGGGTCGGTGAACCAAATGGAGCCGTCGGACTTCACCACGACGTCATTCGGCGAGTTCAATTTTTTGCCGTCGAAGCTGTCGAGAATGACGGTCAAACGGCCGTCGATTTCGGTACGGGTAACGCGGCGTCCGCCGTGCTCGCAGCTGATCAGGCGGCCTTGGCGGTCGCGGGTATGGCCGTTGGCGTGGTTCGAGGGCTGGCGGAACGTCGAGACGGCGCCGGTTTCTTCGTCCCACCGCATGATCCGATTATTGGGGATGTCGCTCCACAACAAGCAGCGCATATCGCCGAAATAGACCGGCCCTTCGGCCCAGCGGCAACTCGTCGCCAGCCGTTCCACGGACGCTAAAGCGATGCGATACTTGGCAAATTCCTGATCAAGAATTTCAACGGCGGGGTCCGGATAGCGCAGGCTTGGCTGCCAAGGGGTACTGTTGTTCTGGTCCATATTGCCCTCGCATCGTGCAGATTGATGCATTACATCGCCCATTCCAGTGGCGAAGTCGAGCAACGGCTGTGGCAGACGGCCCTGCGTCATAGGTGGCATGATCGCCGGTTCGGGCAGTCGGCTGGGGGGCGGCGTCAACTTGGGCATTGCGGGAGAAGCAGGCCTCGACTATGTAAATCCCACAAGTCGTCCCTAGCGTTCGTTCCGGGGCCGTATTGGGGCGTCGCCAAGTGGTAAGGCAGCGGATTTTGATTCCGCCATACCCAGGTTCGAATCCTGGCGCCCCAGCCAATTTCTGCTTTATTGCCACTTTGCTGTGGCCATTCCCTCAACTATAGCGTCTCAGCTAGTCGCACCAAAGCGCACCGACATCGCGCGGCTGAGGGCCATCCCATCGGATCCGGATGTGTCAAACTTGCGAAAGCTGGGGGCAGCATGCGGGACTATCGGGATCGGGTTCGCACATTGGCGCAGATGGGCGGCCATTTGAGGGCACTGGCAACGGAACTCACGGCCTGGGAACGCGTGTCGCGCCATCCGATTAGCGGGTGGGTTGAGACTACGCCGGATGCGACGGCTCGACCGATCAACCAGGGTGACGGGTGGCAGGATCGGTTTGGCGTGCATGCCATGGTTTGCGGCCTAGTGAGTGCGCCCAAACCCTCGCCTGAAACAGCGGTGGAGCTGGTTCTCGACTTCGGCGGCGAAGGACTGGTGACACTCCTAGGGGCAGATGGCACCGTGCTGGATCGGTTTGGTAGCAACCCGCATCACCGCGCGTTTACGCCGCTGCCGGATCAGCCGTTCTGCATCGAGGCGGAGGTGGTGGCGCGCAGCTTGTTTGGCGTTCCCAACCGTTCGCCCGTGCTGGCAGAAGCCGCCTTCGTCGTCTTCGATCCCGCTGTGCGTGCCCTGCGCCGCCGCATCGAAATCCTGCGCGAAACGGCGTTATGCGTCAGCAATGCCGATCTTGCCCGCCAGCTGATGGAGGCCGGTGAAATTGCGCTGTCAGGTCTGCGCCTACCGACTGGTACCGCTGATCTGGGGCCACGTCTCGCCGATCAGGGATGGGCGCGCAATATCTGGGAGCGCAGTTTCGAGCCGACGGATACCCCGGCGGCGATGACCAGCGCCGGTCGTCAGTCGGTTCTAACGGCAACGGCTAAACTAGATGCGCTGTTGGCAGAATTACGTGCCGACTATCCCAAGCTCGGCCATGTGATCGTGACGGGGCACGCCCATATCGACTATGCTTGGCTTTGGCCGCAACCTGAAACCGTCCGCAAGATCCGCCGCACCTTTAACTCTGTGGCCTCGCTGATGGACAAGTACCCCGAGTTCCGGTTCGCTGCCTCGTCCTCGTTGATGTACGAACACGTTGAGCAGGACGACCCGGCGCTGTTCGAGCGGATCAAAGCTCGTGTGGCTGAAGGCCGCTGGGAAGTGATCGGCGGCATGGTCATCGAATGCGATACCAACATGCCCTCGGCTGAGGCGTTTGCCCGGCAGTTCCTCTATGGACAGCGCTATTTTAAACGCCACTTTGGCGCAATCAGCCGGACCGCCTGGCTACCGGACACCTTCGGTTTCTCGTCAGTGATGCCGCAGATCCTGTTGCAGTCTGGCATCCAGACTTTGGTCACGATCAAGATCAGCTGGAATGAAACCAACCCGCTGTCCAACACAATATTCCGTTGGCAGGGCAATGATGGCAGCCGGGTTCTCGTGCATTGTTTCAATGCCTTGGAACATGATGGATACAATATGCAGATGCGGCCCGGGGCACTGGTCGAGGTTTGGGCCAAGCATACTGGCAAAGATCTGAGCAAAAGCGTGATCGCCAGTTATGGTTGGGGTGACGGCGGCGGCGGGCCCGCGCCCGATCAGATCGAAGCCATGCCGATCCTGAACCTGATGCCGTCGATCCCACGGGTGGAACATGGCCATTTCCAATCGCATTTCGACCGGATGCACACTGATCTCGCCGGTGCCGCAGTACCGGTCTGGTCGGGCGAGCTGTACCTGGAGTATCACCGCGCGACGCTGACGTCGCAAAGCCGGACCAAGGTGCTGAATCGCCGGGCGGAACAGGCGCTGGTGGCGGCTGAGGCGATGTCCGTTTTGGCCAATCTGGCGGCGCCGCAAACGGTAGCGCCGTCATCTGATCTGGCGGCGGATTGGTCGCTTTTGCTGCGCAATCAATTCCACGACATTCTGCCCGGCTCGTCGATCCGCGAAGTCTATGAACAGACGGAGCCGGAGTTGGCCGGTGTGGTGGCGCGCGGCGAGGCCATCGTACAAAGCGCGCTGCAGCGTCTGATCGCCAGTCGTCCAGCCGCCAACGGCGAGGCTGGCGTGATGGTGGCCAATCTGAGCGGCACGGTCAAAACGGAGTTCCAGCTGCACAGCCCGGAACCACTGCCCGCAAGTTTGACGCCGCAACGCACCGATGACGGCTGGGTCACCACCATTGATCAGAAACTCGCGGCGCTTTCAGTCAACTTTGTTGCCAAGGGGAATGAGGCCCGCGTCACGGTCACGGGCCAGGTTATGGAGAACCACCTCGTCCGAGTTTGCATCGACGACGAAGGGCGCATCGCCTCGCTGTTTGTCAAAGCCAGCGGACGTGAACTGGTCAGTGGTGGCGCAGCCAACCGCCTGATGGTGTATCGCAACGATCTGCCCCGCCAATTTGATGCTTGGGACATCGAGTCAAGCTTTGCACTGAACGGCGAAGAACTGCTGGGTGGGGCGCAGATATCGGTAACAGCTACCGGCCCGCATCTGGTGGAAATTACGGTGCGTCGCCGCCATGCCAACAGCACCATCGAAATGCGTTATCGCCTGTGGGCCAATAGTCCGCGTTGCGACATTGTCACCGACATCGATTGGCATGACCGCCGCACATATGTGCGCGCGGTTTTTCCGGTCACCGTGCGCGCTGAAACGGCGCAGTTTGATCAGGCCATTGGTGTGGTGAACCGGGCCACGCATGACAACACCACATGGCAGCAGGCGCAGTTCGAAAGTTGCGGCCACCGCTTCGTCTCGATCAGCGAAACCGACTGGGGAGCTGCACTTTTGTCAGCCGACCGCTATGGCTTTTCAGCCAAAGGCAATCAGCTCAGTCTGTCGTTGGTGCGTGGCCCGATGTATCCCGACATGCTGGCCGATGAGGGGCAGCACCGCATTCGCTATGCGCTGCTGCCGCACGACGGGCGGTGGTGGTCAGCAGCAGTGCAGGCTGAGGCTGATCTGGTCAACGAGCCGCTGCGCTTTGCCCTCTCTCCAGCGGGCGCGGATACAAGCTTTGCGCCAATTGGCTGGCAGGGGCAGGACTTCCGGTTCCATGCGCTGAAACCCGCTGAAGAGGGTAACGGGCTCGTTCTACGCATCTCCGAAAGTGCTGGGCGGCGTGGTGCCTTCAACTTGCGGCTGCCCACGGGACTAGCGGCGCAGCAGGTGACGATCCTCGAAGAGGCCGCCCCTGACAGGCACGGTGAGCCGGGCCTGTCGGCCACACCGTTCCAGCTATTGTCCTGGCGGCTGGATCGAGTGGCCTGATTACTTGTAAACTAGCTGCAACAGCTGCTCGATGGAGGTTGGTGGGCGGATTGCCAGTGTTGGGCCGCGCAGCTGCGGCACGGCAATGGCACTTGCTATCATGGCTGCCGGTTTACCGATTATAGGATCGGGTTTTCCAGGACCTCCGAGCGCCGTCCGCAATAAGGTCATTCCGTGACGTCACCCTACGGGTGATTTCGAAGGGCATTCTGCCCTTCGAGCATCCCTGACCAGGGCCTTAGGCCCTGGACCCATCAAGGCAGCGGCAGTGTCTCGTGTTCCTTCACGGTCTTGCCGGTTTCGGCGTAGACTTCGACTAGCTTGACGCGGTAGCCCCAGAGTTGGGCGACGTGTTGCAGGGTGCGCTCGGCGGTGCCGGGGTCGAGGGGAATGTTGTTGCGCACGAAGTGCGTCAGCGTCAGGCGGCGACCACCGGACAGATCGGCCCCGGTGACCTGGATGTCAGGATCGCGGGCCGAGGCATCGTACTGCGCCGCTAGGGCTTTGCGGACGCTACGGTAGCCGTTGTCGTCGTGGATGGCCTTCACTTCAACCACCGGCGCCCCCGAGCTGTCGTGCAGCTGGAAGAACCGGAAATCACGCATTAGCTTCGGCGACATGTACTGGAGGATGAAGCTGTCATCGCGGTAGTTGGCCCAGGCGTCTTTCAGCGTGCCGAGCGTATCGCCACAGCCGGCGAAGTCTGGGAACCATTCGCGGTCTTCGGCTGTCGGCTCCTCACACATCCGCTTGATGTCCTGCATCATCGCGAAACCAAGCGCATACGGGTTCATGCCGCCGTAGTGTTTGCTCTCAAACGTCGGCTGGTAGACCACCGATGAATGCGAATGCATGAACTCCAGCATTGAGCCTTCGGTCAGCAGGCCGCGATCATACATGCGGTTCATGATCTCGTAGTGCACCCAGGTGGCGCACCCCTCGTTCATCACCTTGGTCTGGCGCTGCGGGTAGAAATATTGCGCTAGCATGCGGACGATGCGCAGTAGCTCCCGCTTCCAGTCCTCCATTTTTGGCGCGTGCTTCTCAAGGAAATATAGCACGTTCTCTTGCGGCAGGCCGAGCGCTAGCCCCTCGCGCGCGGCGTTCTTGGCGTCGGCGTCCATTACCGGCGTCTTCAGCTTGGAGCGCGGCACGGTGCGCCAGATTTCGTTGTAGGTGGTCTCCTCGTGCTCGCGCCGCTTGTTCTCTTTGTCGACCTGCGACGAGCGTGATGGCTTGGTGCCGGGATGGCGGCTGATGCCCTGGTTCATCAGCGCGTGCGCTGAGTCAAGCACGGCCTCGACGGCTTCAACGCCGTACTTCTCCTCGCATTCTGCCACGTACTCCTTGGCGAACAGCAGGTAGTCGAGGATGGAAGTGGCGTCGGTCCACTGCTTGAACAGGTAGTTGTTTTTGAAGAAGTGGTTATGCCCCATCGCCGCGTGCGCCATGACCAGCGTCTGCATCGTCATGGTGTTCTCTTCCATGATGTAATTGATGCACGGGTTGGAGTTGATCACCAGCTCATACGCGAGCGCGCGGTTGCCCTTGCGGTACATCGCTTCTTCGCGGGCGAAATGCTTGCCGAACGACCAGTGCCGATACATGTTCGGCATGCCAATTGAGGCGTACGCATCAAGCATCTGCTCGGCCGTGATCACCTCGATCTGGTTCGGATAAGTATCGAGCCCCATTTCATCAACGCCGATTTTGCGGATGGCGTCATAGGTCTTCTTGACCAGATCAAAGTCCCACTCCGCCCCCGTGAACAATGGTTGTACGGCAGGATCAGGTGTGCGCGGCTTCAGGGTCGGGGTGTCCATGGCTTACTCCGTAGCTGCGCGGCAGTTGGACGTAGGTTGGGTCAAGCCTTCTCGCGCGACCCAACATCCACGGGTGGTGGTAGCAAGCTGTTGGGTCGCGCACCGATGCGGCGCGTTGCTCCACATCAGTGCTTGACCCAACCTACGTTCGCTACGGTCCATCATCACCCTCGCATGTCGGCGGTCGCGAACAGGTCGCGGAAGACGGGGTAGATGTCGCCGGCGGAGCCGACGCGGCGCATGGCAAAGTGCGTGAACTCCTCGCCGACGTCTTCGTAGCCGGACCAGGCGACGCTGGCCATGTTCGGGTTGGCATCGCCTTCTGATACTTCAATATAGGCGAAGTACTGGCAGGCGGGCAGAATTTCTTCCTGCAGCAAGCTCAGGCACTCCTCCATGTCGTCATCGAAGTTGTGACCGTCAGAGGCTTGCGCCGCGTAGATGTTCCAGTCGGCGACGGGGTAGCGGTCCTTGACGATGCGCAGCATCTCGACCAGCGCCGTTGAAATGACAGTGCCACCGGTTTCCGTGGACTTGAAGAAGGTTTCTTCGTCGACTTCCTGTGCTTCCGTCGTGTGGCGGATGAAGACGATATCGACCTCGGCGTAGTGACGGCTGAGGAACAGATGCAGCAGCATGAAGAACCGTTTGGATAGATCCTTCAACGCTTCCGTCATCGAAGCGGAGACGTCCATCAGGCAGAACATCACTGCCTGGGTCTTCGGTTTCGGGCGCTTCTCGAAACGGTTATACTGCAGATCGAGGGGGTCGATGTAGGCCACGACCTTGCGCAAGTACGAGAGACGCTCGAGCTTGACCTTCAGGGCCGTGATCTTGGCGTCGTCGCGCGGCGTCTCAGCCTCGTGCAAGGCGATGAGGGCTTCGAGTTCCTGCATCTCTTTCAATGTGGGACGATGCAGTGCAATACGCCGAGCCATGCTCTTGCGCATGGTGCGCAATTGGTTGAGCCGGGCGGGCGTGCCGTCCTTCGTATGACCGGCGCGCTGCGGTTGCGGCGCGCGCATGTCCTTCAGCTTGGCTTTGACGAGGTTCGGCAGCTTGAGGTCCTCGAAGAAGATGTCGAGGAACTCGTCACGGGTCAGCTGGAAGACGAAATCGTCTTCGCCGGAGCCGTCGGGTGAGCCTTTGCTGCCCGAGCCGCCACCGCCCTGGTCAGGTTTGCGGATGACGTCGCCGACTGAATACTCGCGGTTGCCAGGCAGTACAAAATCACGCTGGCCAGCGCCGGAAGAGTGGCCGAATGTCGGCTCGCGCAGGGACTTCGAGCGGATGCGGACATTCTCGCCGCCTTCGACTTCGGAGATTTTACGCTTCTTGATGGCATCCTTCACCGCATCCCGAATCTCGCCCTTGGCGCGACGCAGGAACCGTTGTCGGTTACCGAGGCTTTTGGCCTTCGGATTAAGGCGGCGGTCGACGATGTCCATTGGCGCTCCGCGCTAGGGAATGGGGAGAAGAGAGTAGGGAGGTAGGAAGAGAGGGGGAGAACTACTCCCCACTCCCAACTCCCTACTCCCCCATTTTTAACCAGCCTTCTTCACCCGCATGTACCACTCTACCAGTCTCCGCACCTGCCGGGCGGTGTAGCCGCGAGCGACCATGCGGTTGACGAACTCCTCGTGCTTCTTTTCGGTCTCGCCGTCTTTTTTGGCGGCGAACGAGATCACGGGGAGCAGGTCCTCGACCTGGCTGAACATCCGCTTTTCGATGACGTCGCGGATCTTCTCGTAGCTGTTCCAGCTCGGGTTTTTGCCGCCATTTTTGGCGCGAGCCCGCAACGAGAACTTGACGACCTCGTAACGGAAGTCCTTCGGGTTGGCGATGCCGGCGGGCTTCTCGATCTTCGACAGCTCCTGGTCAAGCAACTGACGGTTCATCAGCTGGCCAGTGTCGGGGTCCTTGAAGTCCTGATCTTCAATCCACGAGTCGGCATAGGACACGTAGCGGTCGAACAGGTTCTGGCCGAACTCCGAATAGCTTTCGAGATAGGCCTTCTGCACCTCGTTGCCGATGAACTCAGCGTAACGGGGTCCGAGTTCTTCCTTGATGAACTCGATGTAGCGGTCTTCCTTCTCCTCGGGCAGCTGCTCGCGCCGGATCGATTGTTCCAGCACGTACATCAGATGCACCGGGTCGGCCGCCACTTCGTAGGTGTCGAAGTTGAAGGTTTCAGACAGCACCTTGTAGGCAAACCGCGTTGAGGTGCCGTCCATGCCTTCGTTGATGCCACCGGCGTCGCGATACTCTTGGATGGATTTCGCGTGCGGGTCGGTGTCCTTTAAGGTCTCGCCATCATAGACCCGCATCTTCGAGTATAGACTCGAATTCTCGTGGTCTTTCAGGCGGGTCAGCACTGAGAACTGCGCCAGCATCTTCAGTGTGCCCGGCGCACATGGTGCCTTGTTCACTTCCGATGAAGCCAGCAGCTTTTGGTAGATGCGCTCTTCTTCCGAGACACGCAGGCAGTACGGCACCTGGATGACGCAGATACGGTCCAGGAACGCTTCGTTGTTCTTGTTCGAACGGAACGCCTGCCACTCGCTCTCGTTCGAGTGGGCGATGATCACGCCTTGGTACGGCAGTGCGCCAACGTTTTCCGTGCCGACATACATGCCGTCCTGCGTTGCGGTCAGCAACGGATGCAGCATCTTGATCGGCGCTTTGAACATTTCGACGAATTCGAGCATGCCCTGCGTCGTGCGGTTCAAGCCGCCCGAGTAGGAGTAGGCATCGGCGTCGCTCTGGCCATGAAATTCGAGCTTGCGAATGTCGACCTTGCCGACCAGGGCCGAGATGTCCTGGTTGTTGTCGTCACCGGGTTCCGTTTTGGCGACGCATTGCTGGCGCTTGCGCGACGGATGCAGCTTGACCACCTTGAACTTCGAGACGTCACCGCCGAACTCGTCCAGGCGTTTGACGGCCCACGGGCTCATGCGGCCTGTCAACTTGCGCTTTGGGATGCCGTACTTTTCTTCGAGCGCCGAACCCATAGTGCCTGGATCGAACAAGCCGAGTGGGCTCTCGAAGATCGGGCTGATTTCGTCGCCAGCCTTCAGCACGTAGACGGGCTTTGCCTCCATCAGCTCGGTTAGGCGCTCGGCGAGCGA
>JAYSVA010000129.1:0-4214 GCA_043718785.1 Hyphomicrobiaceae bacterium | reverse complement strand
CGGCGTGATGTTCGCCTCCGGCGGCGAGCGCTGGTTGACGGGCTGGCTGGGGCACCTGAGTGGCCGGGTTAGGCACCAACCTGCGACTGGTTAGCGTTATGGCCTTGTCATGGATTTTGTGGAAGGATTGACGCTGATCCAGACTCTGCGGCCGTCCGCCAATTCAATCTCGAATGGCCCACTGAAAAATCCGCCAGGCGGACCACCAAGTTACAAATCAGATTTATCGGATTCAACGATTGATGCAAACTTGCGGTAAAATCCGCCTCGGCGCGCCAGCAGGACTCCAGTTCAACTGCCGAACCCAATTGGAGGTTGGCGACAAACCCATGCGGAACGGGCGGTCCGAATTCCCACCACTTGAGTACCGTCGAAGCCGTTGCCAATAACCCAAGCCGCCAACGGCCTCACGCATAACGGTGTGCCAATTGGCAAAGTGTACGTCTTCAATTCAGCTTCTGCATTGGCTGCCGACGCCTGGAAAATGACGCTGAGCAGACCCTTCAGTGCCACTCGCGATTTCATCGCCTAACCCGCACCCGGCACATTCCGTTCGAAGCCAACGTAAACCTCGAATTCACCGGGCCGCGCACCAACCGGAACCGGGAATGTCACGGACTTCACCAGCGAGAAATAGCCGATCGGCTTGTCGACAGCGACGGAGACGTCAACCTTCATTTTTTCGGCAGAGATGCGCTCGCGTTTGGCATCGGTGACGAACACTGTCAGCGGCAGGGTGACGTTGCCGGTTTTGCCACGCGGTCCAAGCAATACGCGACCTGAGAACCCGTATTTCACAGTAACTTTGCCAGCCTCGACTTCGCATTCGCGAGCGGTTTGCGTAATCTCGCCGCGATGCATGACCGCCAGGCCATCACCAATGCGGCCGGTTTCGTAGATCGTCAGGCTATTGTCGCGTGACCAAACCAGAAATTTCGGGCAACCATGCGCAACTTCACCAACATCTGTCGACTGCGCGTCTGTAGAATTCGCCTTGGCAGCGATCAACAACCGCTCCTCGGACACGCCACCTTTGTTCGCTTCAGCAGTTTTTGATGCACCACCACCAAGACCGCCGAGCCCGGAAGTCAATGTGGATAGGCCGCAACCACCGAGAACAATGGCACCAAGCCCTAAAATGCAGGCAGTTATTGCCGCCCCGGAGACACGGCGGTTGCCAATCTTCTTGTCTGATTTTGAAGCTGTCACAGGCACCCCGAAAGTTCAACCAGACCTAAACCCGACCCGCCACTTCACACGAAGAATACCAACACAAAAAGAATACCAACACAAACAAGTTTGCCAGCGTTCGAGCATTAGTGGAAGACTGCCTAACCCGCGAAGACATATACTCTCGGGGAATACTCAACACTAGTTGGCCAAACTGCTAGTCTCGACATGCCGATCACGAACGCGTAGCTAGCCCACTCACTCGCACTTATGGTCACCCAGATGGTCGCACAAACTTCAACTAAACCAGATCTGACGATCTACATGGCCGCCCCTCGCGGGTTCTGCGCCGGTGTTGATCGCGCGATCCAGATCGTGGAACTCGCCATCGCCAAGTATGGTGCGCCCGTTTATGTCCGCCACGAGATTGTACATAACCGTTACGTCGTTGAGTCTCTTCAGGCAAAAGGCGCCATTTTTGTGGAGGAACTCGACGAAATACCGGAAACTGATGCGCCTGTGATCTTTTCGGCACATGGCGTGGCCAAGTCTGTTCCGGCGGCCGCCAAGGCACGCAACATGTTTTATCTCGATGCCACGTGCCCACTAGTGTCGAAAGTCCACAAGGAAGCCGGTCATCATTTCGAACGCGGCCTGCACATCCTGCTGATCGGCCACGCCGGCCACCCGGAAGTTGTCGGCACCATGGGTCAATTGCCTGATGGTGCAGTAACAATTATCGAAACCGTTGACGATGTTAACAAATTTGTCCCGGCGGACGCCAACAAGCTGGCTTTCATTACCCAAACGACACTGTCAATCGATGACACGGCCGAGATCATTGGCGCACTTCAGCAGCGGTTTCCTACTATCGCCACACCCTTCAAGGAGGACATCTGCTACGCCACCACCAACCGTCAGGTGGCCGTGAAAGCGATGGCACCCAAGGCTGAGCGCGTGATCGTGGTCGGGGCACCGAACAGCTCAAACTCAATGCGTCTAGTCGAAGTTGCTGAGAAGGCTGGCTGTCCCAAAGCCATGCTCGTCCAGCGGGCATCGGATATCCCATGGGCACAATTTGACGGCATCAAAACACTGGGGATCACTGCAGGCGCTTCGGCACCCGAAATATTGGTCAATGAAATCGTTGATGCCTTTCGCACGCGCTTTAACGTCACTATTGAGCCAGTCGTGACGGCGGTTGAGAACATCGCCTTTAATGTGCCGCGCGAGCTGCGTGATGTCGTTCCGGCTCATTCACTCCCCTAAGCACCGCACGAGACAACCGCGCCATGGCCGTCTTCACGCCTGTTTCCGACGCCGAGCTCGCCCGCTTCATTGCCGGATTTGATATCGGTCGCGTCATCACATCAAAGGGCATCGCTGAGGGCGTACAAAACACCAACTATCTGGTCAAAACGGAAGTCGGGCGGTTTATTTTGACGCTTTATGAGGAGCGCACCGAGGTATCGGAATTGCCGTTCTTCCTGGCCTTAATGGAGCATCTTTCGCAAGGCGGCATCAGCTGTCCGACGCCACTACACGACCGCCAGGGCAACACCCTCGTCGAACTGAATAGGCGGCCAGCCGCACTAGTGACGTTTCTCAACGGGGCCTGGATCCGCCAGCCGGAAGCCCGGCACTGCACGGCGGTTGGTGAAGCGCTAGCACGGTTGCACCTCGTCGGCCAATCGTTCGCCATGCAGCGGAAAAATGACCTGGGCCCTATCGGCTGGCGGCCACTCTATGAACGTTTCGAAGCCCGGGCTGACGAAATCTCGCCGGGCCTCGGGCGCTTGATCGGCAGCGAGCTTGCCCATCTCGATGCTCTCTGGCCGCACAACCTGCCCAGTGGGGTGATTCACGCCGACCTATTCCCCGACAATGTCTTCTTCGTCGATGGCGAATACTCTGGCCTCATAGATTTTTACTTCGCCGCAACAGATATGCTTGCCTACGATATTGCCATCTGTCTGAATGCTTGGTGTTTTGAGCCAGATTTGACCTTCAACATCAATAAGAGCGCCGCGTTACTAGCGGGTTATCAGCGCGTGCGACCGCTCGAGCCTGCGGAAGTGGCGGCACTGCCGACACTAGCACGGGGGGCGGCGATGCGTTTCCTGCTGACCCGCGCGCACGACTGGTTGTTTACCGCCGAAACCGCAATCGTCACCAAACACGATCCGCTGGCTTATTCCCGCCGCTTGGCATTTCACCAGACCGTTCGAGACGCCCGCACCTACGGGCTGGAGCACGCAGCATGAGCGACGAACTAGCCGAAAAACCGAGCGTTGTCGTATATACGGACGGCGCTTGCTCCGGCAATCCTGGCCCCGGCGGTTGGGGCGCAATCCTCATGGCCGGCGCGCACCGCAAGGAAATCTCAGGTGGCGAACCCGTCAGCACCAACAACCGCATGGAACTGTCGGCCGCTATCGGCGCGCTGGAAGCCTTGAAACGCCCGTCGAAGGTGGCCTTGCACACCGACAGCAACTACCTCAAGGACGGCATTACCAAGTGGATCTTCGGCTGGAAGCGCAATGGCTGGAAAACCGCTGACAAGAAGGCAGTAAAAAACGAGGACCTGTGGAAGCGCCTTGACCTCGCCCTCAAGGGCCACACCATTGAGTGGCACTGGGTCAAAGGCCACGCCGGCCACCCCGAAAACGAGCGCGCCGACGAACTGGCCCGGATGGCCATCAAGGCACTAAAGAAAAGGTGAGAGCTTCTTTCTAGCGCCCGTCCTTCGGCTTCTTCGGATCGACGGGCTTTTCGTCGATGCGTTCGAACTCCCCGTCGATGATGGGGGCGGATTTCGTTCCAGCCCCACGCGTTCCGTGGCGACCACTGTTCCAGCGCTTCGATGTGGGTTCGTCGGCGGTGCGAGCTTCCGAACTCGAACCGCCGCGGGGTTCGAACCGCTCCTGAGTGTCAGCGGTGCCGGAAGAGCCCCTCGAACTGCGTGTCTCGGTCCAGGTATGCAACTTACCTGAGGCCTGCAGCTTACCCATACCCCAGTTGCCAATGACGCGGCGCAAGGGCGG
>JAYSVA010000128.1:0-9670 GCA_043718785.1 Hyphomicrobiaceae bacterium | reverse complement strand
GTGCGAAATAGCGTTCGCCCTCTTTAGGCGAGCGGATCTGACCCTCGACTGTATCTCCCGTGCGGAGGCCGAACCGGCGGATTTGCGATGGTGAGACGTAAATATCATCCGGCCCAGGAAGATAGTTGGCATCTGGTGAGCGCAAGAAGCCAAACCCATCAAGCATGACCTCAACGACGCCAATACCAGTGATGTCGACATCCTTAAGCGCAAGTTGCTTCAAGACGGCGAACATCAACTCTTGCTTGCGCAAGGTCGAAGCGTTGTCGACGCCATGCAACTCAGCAAAGCTTTGCATTTCGACAGGCGACTTGGCCTTGAGGTCTTGTAATTTCATTTCTTTAAGCGATGGATCGGGCAGTGACACTTCAGGCGTTGGGGTATCTGACATAGATATTCTCCGCACGGACCCTGGCACTAGGTGGGAGAGAGGAAGCCAGGCGGCATTTTGGGGGACACATTAGTCGGTCGCGGGCGTCACGAAAGGACGCCGCGTTAGAACACAGTGAGCAGGGCCTGGAGGACCCGTTGAGGAGCCCAAAAAACAGAATTCTGCACGATGGCTGCCAATCCTCTCAGATGGCAGCGGCTGTGATCCCCAATATGTAGCAAAGTTCGCACGCGCCGAACAGTGCTAAAGCTGCACTGTCAAGGAATAATATCCGTAAATTTCAATGACGCATGGATTGACCTCTGCGAGAGTGAGCGCGCTAGACCAATCAAAACGGCTTCACAATCACCAACACAACGATGACTAACATCAGCACCGTCGGCACTTCGTTCATCATCCGATAGAACTTGGCCGGTTTGGTGTTAGTATCTGCTGCGAACTCTTTCACCCAACGTGCTTGAGTTCCATGTGAAACAGTCATCAACAGCACCATGAGCAGTTTGGCATGCAGCCAGCCACCCTTGAAGCCAAACTGATGGTAGGCCAGCCAAAGCCCGGTGACCCAAGCCACCAGCATTGATGGCGTCATAATCGCCTTAAGCAGCCGACGTTCCATGACTTTGAACGTTTCAGATTGAACCGACCCAGCTGCAGCATCGACGTGGTAGACCATCAAACGCGGCAAATAGAGCTGCCCAGCCATCCACGACATCACTGCCACAACGTGCAGCGCCTTGATCCACAAATCCATCATCAAGTGCCTGCCGATCGCACGAGCTTCACCAACTGCGCCACATGCTCGGGAGGTGTTTCCGGCACAATGCCGTGACCCAGATTAAAGATAAATGGACGCCCTTCTAGCGCCTCGATTATTTCGCGGGTGCGGTTGATCATTGGACGTCCACCCGCAACCAACAGCAGTGGATCGAGATTGCCTTGCACAACATGGCCATCCTTAGACAACACCACCATGTCACTCAGCGGCATGGCAGTGTCACAACCAATGCCATCGATGCCGGTGCGGTCACGAAAGCTTTTGGCTTTGCTAGCTGCAGCACCCCGAGGGAAACCGATCACTGGAACCTTCGGATGCAGCTTCTTCAGCCCCGCAACAATCGCCATGTTTGGCTCGATCACCCACTGGTCGAACTCATGCTCCGGCAGCGTTCCGGCCCAACTGTCGAAGATCTGTATGACATCGGCACCGGCTTTGATTTGACGGTCTAGGTAGTCGATGGACGTGGCCACCAGCGTGTCGATCAGCTGCTGGAAGGTTGCTCGCTCTCGGTAAGCGAACAGTCGTGTGGCAGCCTGATCGGTCGAGCCCTTGCCGTTGATCATGTAGGTGGCGACGGTCCAAGGAGCGCCACAAAATCCGATGAGTGCCGTCTCATCAGTTAGTCCTGCACGAATACGCGCGACGCTGTCAGCGACGATATCGTACTTGCCCCCCGCTTTCACAGCGTCGAGCTGCTTCAACCCGGTCGCATCACGGATTGGCTCCAGGCGAGGCCCCTCGCCTTCCATGAACTCGACCTTCTGACCCAGGGCATCCGGCACAACCAGGATATCCGAAAACAGTATCGCCGCATCGAAGCCGTAACGCCGGATGGGTTGTAGCGTCACCTCGGCAGCGAGCTTTGGCGTGTAGCACAGGTTTAGAAACCCGCCTGCTTGGCCACGCACTTCGCGATATTCGGGTAGATACCGTCCCGCTTGTCGCATCAGCCAGATCGGCGGCGTTGGCCGTACGTTGCCAGAAAACGGATCGAGGAACCGTTTGCCAGACAAGTTCGGGTTGGTCGTGTCCACAGCTCGACTTCCTTCTTTTTAGTTCAAAAGAGAATCTGGAATCTTATTATTCTTATTATTAGGGCAGTGACTTGCGGTAATTCTTGGCCACGCCCAGTTGATCCCAGAGCTATCCCCACGATAAAAACGCTGTTGCTATATCTGGTATGGCAACTGGCGGTGACATACAACAGATGATTTTTATTATATAATTCAGTTTGTTATCGGGTGTTTTCAAACTTGGTGACGCAGCGGGAAGCTGTTGACAACTTAGGGATGGCTGTCGCAGAAGCGATTGATGGCGTTGTCAGTTGCGTTCATGGACGGATTTTGTTCGTGCGGGCGTCACTGTGGATGCAGGTGGGGACAACTGTGCATCAGGCGTTGATGAAACCGGCCGCGTCGGACCTGGTGTGTATAACCCTCGGACTTGTCCACAAATGGCCAACGCCCTGCCGAGCTACTTCCATCTCCATTTGATCTCCGATTCTACGGGCGAAACGCTAACGACGCTCGGCAAAGCGGCGGCGGTGCAGTACGCTACTGTTCGGCCGATCGAGCACATGCACCCAATGATCCGTAACGCGCGTCAGTTGGAGCGTGTGTGTCAGGAAATCGCCTCAGCACCGGGGATAGTACTATACACGATCGTCAATCTGGAGTTGCGGAACAATCTGGAACGGCGGTGCCGCGAGATTAAAGTGCCGTGCCTTTACGTACTTGATCCGGTCATGAAGGTTTTCGAGAGTTATCTCGGCACTCCGAACACGCCGATTGTAGCTGGCCAGCATGTGCTCGATGCCGACTATTTCAAACGTATCGATGCGCTGAATTTCGCGATGGCCCATGACGACGGGCAGCTGCCGCGCGATCTGAACACGGCGGACATAATTATTGTCGGCATCTCCCGGACCTCCAAGACGCCAACCTCGATTTACCTAGCACAGCGCGGGTTTAAAACAGCGAATGTACCACTAGTGCCCGCGATACCCATTCCTGAGGCTTTGACCGAGTCTCACAATGCGTTCGTGGTCGGCTTAGTGGCGTCGGCGGAGCGGATTTCAGAGATCCGTCGCAATCGTGTGCGGTTTCTTGGTGACCGCAATCTCGATGACTACGTTGACCGGGAAGGTATCGCTCAGGAAATTGCCCATTCTCGGCGACTTTGCGGCAAGCACAACTGGCCCGTGATTGACGTGTCGCGCCGCTCTATCGAGGAAACTGCAGCAACGATCCTTCGGCTCTACCATGATCGGGATACGCGAACAGAAACCGGAGAGCTGAGCGATGATCAGTAAGGTGTCGCCTGTTGGCGATAGTGGTGTCGTGCTGGCGTCCAGTAGTAAAATTCGTCGGCAGCTGCTGGAAAATGCAGGGATACACTGCCGCGTTGTACCGGCTGTGATTGATGAGGCGGAGATCCGCAACGAACTGACGACTAACAATGCTAAGGCGAAGCCGTCTGGGGTTGCTGATGTGTTGGCACGAGCGAAGGCTTTGAAGGTCAGCCAACTATTTCCGCAGGCACTTGTAATTGGTGCTGATCAGATTCTCAGCCTTCCGTACGACGGTTCGGTCGGCGGCCATTTTGACCTGATTCATAAAGCCGAAACACAGGAACAAGCCCGTGCAACGCTGATGCGGTTACGCGGAACCACCCATGAATTGCACGTCGGGGTTGCCATCGCCGAGCGTGGCGAAGTTACCTGGTCGACAACAGATGTGGCGCGCTTGAAGATGCGGCGGTTTTCGACGAACTTTCTTGAACAATACATGGCCCGCGCGGGAGCATCGCTGCACGACAGTGTAGGCGCTTACCACCTTGAAGGGTTGGGATTACAACTGTTCGAAGAGATCGACGGGAACTATTTTACGATATTGGGATTGCCGATGTTACCGTTGCTGGCAGAACTACGTGAGCGTCAGGTGGCCGTGGTGTGAGGGCTGATTTATGAGAAAAGCGTGCATTGTTGGCTGGCCCGTCGGACATTCCCGCTCGCCGATGATCTACAAGTACTGGTTACAGCATCACGGTATTGCGGGCGACTACGTCAAGGAAGCTGTGTCGCCGGACGATATCGACGCCTTTCTGGCGGATTTACCTGTGCGTGGCTATGTTGGTTGCAACATTACGGTGCCGCACAAAGGCGCTGCGTTCCGCGCCATTCAGGTGAAGTTACCGCCCGCTGTTGCCTGTGGTTCAGCCAACCTGCTGTGGAGTAAAGACGGCATGCTGCACGGCACCAACACCGATACGTTCGGGTTTATGACCAGCCTGACGCTAACCGTGCCGGACTGGCACCGGCCGGGTGCAGCGGTGGTCGTCCTTGGCGCGGGCGGCTCCACACGCACGGTGCTGTACGGGCTGCTGGATGCAGGTGTGACGCACATTCGATTGCTCAACCGGACGCGCGCCAATGCTGAGAAGCTGGCCCAGCAGTTCGACCCGTCAGGTACCAAAATCAAGGTTGTTGACTGGGTGGACCGTTCAGCGGCTGTTCGCGATGCGAGCGCCGTCATCAATACGACAACCCTCGGCATGAAAGGCGAGGGCACGCCCGGTATCGATTTCAGTGGTGCTGATAAACGCACCGTGGTGACCGACCTGGTCTACGTGCCGCTCGAAACTGAATTCCTTGCCGATGCACGACGGGCAGGACTTCGCACTGTTGATGGCCTGGGCATGTTGCTGCATCAGGCTGTTCCGGCATTTGAGACCTATTTCGGCACTCGCCCGACCGTCACGCCGGAGTTGCGGGCGCTGGTGGTGGCAGATCTGGTGGGTGGCTAATGTTGATCATAGGTCTCACTGGCTCCATCGGCATGGGCAAATCGACGGCATCCGAACGGTTCAAGTTCCACGGTTTCCCGGTTATTGATGCTGATGCCGAAGTGCACAAGCTTTACACCGGCGCAGCTGTTGCCCCCATCGAGGCGGCGTTTGCCGGCACCACGGCTGGCGGGCAAGTGGACCGTGCCAAGCTTTCAGCGTCACTGCTGGCTGATCCGTCTGGGTTCAAGCGGCTCGAGTTGATCGTCCATCCGCTCGTCCAGGCTGCCGAGAAGGCCTTGCTGCAGCAGGCCGCAAAGTCGGGTGCTCAGTTCGCCGTTCTTGAAGTGCCGTTACTGTTCGAGACGAAAGGACACGCGCACTGTGATTTAACGGTCGTCGTGAGTGCGCCTGCCGCCATGCAACGCGCTCGTGTCCTGGCGCGCTCTGGAATGACCCCTGAAAAGCTGGATGCAATCCTAGCACGGCAGCTGCCCGATGCGGAAAAGCGTGCACGAGCGGATTTCGTGGTGGACACCGGCGGCCCGATCCCGGACACCCAAGCTCAGATCGACGCGGTGGTGGAGCAACTTAAGCTGCGACCGCTTGCCAAAGATGGTGGTGCGTTCCGTCGATACTGGTCTTGAATGACAATCGACTTGAGGGTCGCCGACAATGCTCCGCGAAATCGTACTCGACACCGAAACGACGGGCCTCGATGCCAAACGCGGTGACCGCCTGATAGAAATCGGTTGCGTCGAAATCATCAATCGCCGCGCCACTGGCGTTGAGTTCCATCGGTTCGTCAATCCCGCTGGAAAAGACGTACATCCCGACGCTGAGCGGGTGCACGGGATCAGCAATAAGTTCTTGATCGACAAGCCATCATTCTCGCAGATTGCAGCTGATTTCTTAGCGTTTATCGGGGACGATACGTTGGTGATCCACAACGCCAACTTCGATATCGGCTTCCTTAATATGGAGCTGGAGAAGATCAAACAGCCGCTGCTGCTGATGGATCGCGTCGTCGATACGCTGCTGTTGGCCCGCCGCAAGCACCCCGGTGGTCCCAACACGCTGGATGCGCTGTGCAAACGCTATGGCATCGATAACACGCAGCGCACCAAGCACGGCGCCATCGTTGATAGCTTGTTGCTGGCGGATGTGTATTTGGAGCTGCTCGGTGAGCGACAGGCGATGCTTGGTTTGGGCGCTAGTGACATGGCCGCCAATGTCAACGCCGGGCCTTCGCGCAATGCGGGGCGTTACCAGCCCGCCCGTCAACGCTCGCAACCTCTGCCGCAGCGACTGTCGGCTGCAGATGAAGCCGACCATGCCAAATTCGTCGAAACTCTCGGCGCCAATGCTATGTGGAAGAAGCTTGGTGCCAAAGCGGCGCCAGTGTGAAGTCGGCACCCAATGTATGACACAGACCGGAGCTCCACCGCAGTGACTAAATAGTCACAACGATTCGCATAATGCGTAACTGATCGATGCGTTCCGTTCGGAATCAATACGTTGCAGTGTCCAGGTGAGTCCTGGAATTCTTGCTATCGCGGCTGATACAAGTTAATAACTTATTAGCAGTTACGTAGTCGAGTGCCAGGAAATTGGATACACCCCGTCTGGGGCTGCTTGCGTTGAGTACGTGCGTCACACACGAACCAACAGGCATCACATGTCAAAACGACGAACGCCCAAAAAGCGAGTTATCTCGCTGTCAAAATCAAAACCTACGACAACACGTGTCAGCTTCTCATATGAGAAAATCGGCGGAGGTGGTCCCGAGCCGACCGATTGGAAGGCTCGGGTCATTCGAGCATTTTTGTGGTTCTTCGTACGCTAGCCTAACGCCGGGCTGGCCCCCCAGTCCGGCGAATCGCTTGACGTTGACTTAGATTACCATGAAACCCCATGCCAAAGCTGCGACAGACTGACTCAATGGTATTTATGCCATTTTTCAGTTCGGCTTTTTTGCATCACCGTTACTGGCAACCTGCTGGCGCTTGCTCATGTAGAGCTGCGAGAAATCAATCGGGTCGAGCAGCAACGGGGGAAAGCCACCTTCGCGAGTGATGTCAGCAATCAGTCGACGCGCGAAAGGAAAAATCAGCGCCGGGCAGTTGATCAGTAGGAATGGTTCAAGCGCTTGAGGCGGCATCGATTCGATTTTGAACAAGCCGCCATAGACCAGCTCAAGCTCATAGATCTTGCCAGCTTTGCTGGAGGCAACTGCCGAGAACTCGATGTCACTGCCGTACATATCAGGACCCATCTGATTGGCGTTGACGTTCACTTCAATCTTGAGGTTCGGATTGTCGCCGGGGCCTTCCAGCATTTTGCCGACGTTCGGGTTTTCGAACGATAAATCCTTGATGAACTGGCCAACGACGCGCACCTGAATTTCGGCATCGTCGCCTGCATCGGGTGCAGCAGTTTTTTTGGGTTCCTGGGCCATGATCTGGGTGCCTTGTCGGTTGGTCTATCTGAACCGGCTCGGTATCATGGCGGCCCATTCGCTGCAATGGGCGAACAAGGCCAGTGGGCGGCTACGTCATGTTAGCTTGTGCGTTTCCATACACTGGCGAGATTTGGCAGGACGTAGCGCGAGTTAGTACCAAGTTTGGCAGCCATCGTGTAAAACGCAAGCTTGGCTGCTCCGACCCGCGTTTGATGACCGCCGCCGACGTAAGGTAGATGGAACGGGTACGTGGCAACATAGTCGTTGAGTGATTTATAGTGCAGGAACCCTGAAACTGGCTTGAAGCCTGTCAGCAATCGTCCGAGCCTTGTGGGTGACCAGAATAGGTTGTCGTTCTCGTTTTCTTGTCGATTGAAGATGGTCGCGTAGCGCTGCCGCAACGGCACGGGCAGCCAGTGGCAGAACGGAAGGCGGGTGTCATGTGCGACCACCGGAAACCACTTGTTCGGGGTCGTAACAATCAGCAGGTCACGCGATAGCCGGGCTAGATCTAGCACTGGCTTTGGATCGCAGTAGACGTGCTCAAGCACCTCGATACAGTAAACAATATCGATCGAGCGGTCGGCTAGGCTCGTGGCACCAAGCCCTTCCGGCACCCAGGTGATACGATCAGCCAGGCCAAGGATTTCAGCAATTTGTTTGCCGGCCGCCAACCGGTCCGCATCCATTTCAGCGGCAATGATGCGTGCAGGTGTGTGGGCCGCGAGTGCCATCACCAGCCAGCCATAACCTGTGCCGATATCAGCAATGACCGTATCGGCGTCAATCGTGCGGAACTTCGGCAGCTGATCGACATAGCGTTTGGCGTAGAACTCGATAGTCTCGGCAATCGGCAGATCGCGATAGGCCCCGTCAGCGAGATGCGGTACCTTGCGAATGGAGTCGAGTTGGGCGGCGGTTGGCTGAAACGGCGAACGCGTAAGCGGTGGCACTGGTTCCAGCCGGTGCCCTTTAGTGTTAAAATCGCTCACTGCAGCTATTTCCTGAATGTTCAATGCGGGCCGTGAACTTAAACAGCGCGCGTCGAAACTACGGTGGCCTTGTCTGCGCTGACACCGAAATTTGCGGCCGTTAGCAGTGGATCAGCAACGTTGGCATGTGTGACGATCAGCAATTGCTCGGCCAATCTGCCGATGAATACGGCCCCATGATTAGTTGATGGCGCGCCGACGTCAATCAGCACGAGCTCATAGCGCTGTGACAGCTGGCGCAAGCCGTTCAATAGGCGGGATTGTTGGGCAACAGTGAACTGCGCCAAATTGCTAAATGCTAGTGGCAATAATGACAAGCCTGTGCGTGAATCCTGCATCGTGAGTTCGGCTAGGTGCTCTTCGCTGTCAAGCACGCAAGGCCGCTGCTGAACCAGTGAACGAGCCAGCCGCTGGCTCAAATGCGCGTCCGCTGAACAAGCATCGATGAGCAGGGTCCGTGTTCCGGTATTTGCCGCCCGGTAAGCGAGACTGAGTGCGGTACTCGATGTGCCGACCCCAACATCAGTGCCTGCAATCAAGGTCATAAGCGGCACATCCGGTGTGGCAGACTGCGCTAAAGTTGCGAGTAGTTGATCAATGGCTGAACGATAGGCAGCCCGCGATGATGGGCGCGCGGCCTCAACTGCTGTCAGATGGTCGGAAAAGGTGATGCGAGCAAACGAACCCGGCGATGGCAAAGTAAACGAATTGGCACTCTGATCAGCGCCGTTGTCGATGTGAAGCGTCGGCTGGGACCTTGTGGCCCGAACCGGCAATGTCGCTGACACAGGCTGGATGGCGCGAGCGGCTAAGGCAGCCGTGGTGGCGGCGCTCGCCTTTAGCCGATCTGTCAGACGGCTGGCGCGCGGCGGAGCCGGTTCAGGCCGTTCTATGGCGACGGCCTCAGCTGCGCTCTGTTCGGTTGAGGGGACTACAGTGGCGATTCGGGGCGACATCCGTCGGGGCGGCCAAGCGCGGCTTTCTGGCTCATGTGGTGGCTCCTCGTCTGTAGTCGTCGCGGTTGCCCGCCGCTTGGTCGCCTGTTGAATGCGAACGTCGGCATTGGTATCGCGCGAATGATCGGTCCAGACAGCGCTTGAAGAGGTTGCTGCGTTGCGGTTCGAACTCCGCGCAGCCACATATTGTGGTTCCGCTCCTTTGAGGAGGTGCAGAAGCCACGCAAGAGCAGCACCAATCAGCAGGCCGCCACCGAGTGATCCAATAATTGTCAGCATGGTCGGCGGGAAGCTCGGGAACGGAGCAAC
>JAYSVA010000127.1:0-9687 GCA_043718785.1 Hyphomicrobiaceae bacterium | reverse complement strand
GATGATTCTGGGGGCGGTGACGGTATCGACGTTGTTATGGGCCAACCTGTCCAATCCGTACGTCTGGATCGTGCTTGGCGTGACGCTGTCCTACGGCGCGATTGGTTTCTATGACGACTACTTGAAGGTGACGAAGCGCACGACTGGCGGCTTCTCTGGCCGGATGCGGCTGCTGCTGGAGGTGGCGGTGGCGGCGGTGGCGGCGTACTTGTTCATGAAGCTGTCGACGCCGCAGTTTGCCGGCAAGCTGGCCTTGCCGTTCTTCAAGAACCTGCTGATCGACTTGGGGCCGTTCTTTATCATCCTGGGCGTCGTGGTGATCGCGGGCGCGGGCAATGCAGTAAATCTGACGGATGGGCTCGACGGCTTGGCGATTGTGCCGGTGATGATCGCCGCCGCGACGTTCGGTGTGTTTGCGTACCTCTCGGGCCGCTTTGATATGGCGAAGTATCTGCAGATCCACTACATCCCCGGAACCGGCGAGCTGGCGATTATTTGCGGCGCGCTGATTGGGGCGGGGCTGGGGTTTCTGTGGTTCAACGCCCCACCGGCCATGATCTTTATGGGCGATACCGGCTCGTTGGCGCTGGGTGGCGCATTGGGTGCCATTGCAGTGGCGACCAAGCACGAAGTGCAGCTGGCGATTGTCGGCGGGCTGTTTGTGCTGGAGACGCTGTCGGTGATCATCCAGGTGGCATCGTTCAAGATGACGGGAAAGCGGGTGTTCCGCATGGCACCGCTGCATCACCATTTTGAGCAGAAAGGCTGGGCCGAAGCCACCGTCGTCGTGCGCTTCTGGATCATCTCCGTCATCCTGGCGCTGATCGGCTTGGCAACGCTAAAGCTGCGGTAGCCGTGGCCGTAGGGCGCAATACGCAAGGGGGCTATTGCGCCCTACGGCTAAACGCTAGATTGGCGGCATGATTCGCATCACCACATGTGCTGGCATGATGGTTGCGGTGTTTGGGCTTGGCGGCTCCGGCATCGCGACGGCGCGGGCGCTTGTCGCGGGTGGTGCAACGGTTGCGGCCTGGGACGATGGCGAGGCGGGGCGCAAGGCGGCTGTCGAGGCAGGGATTGCCGTTGTTGACCTGAGCACGGCGGATTGGTCCACGTTCTCCGCCCTGGTGCTAGCACCGGGCGTGCCGCTGACACATCCCGTGCCGCATTGGACGGTCGCCAAAGCCAAGGCGGCTGGCGTCGAGATCATTGGCGATGTCGAGCTGTTCATGCGCGAACGGGCGGCCACAGTGCCAACCGCGCCGCTGATTGCGATTACGGGCACCAACGGCAAGTCCACCACCACGGCGCTGATCGCGCATTTGCTCAAGGCTCAAGGGCACGATGTGCAGATGGGCGGCAACATTGGCGTGCCAGTGCTGCAACTCGAGCCGCCCGCCGCTAACCGGTTCCACGTGCTGGAGTTGTCATCGTTCCAGATCGACACGACGCCGACCTTGAACCCCACCGTCGGCGTGATGCTGAACCTGTCACCCGATCACCTCGACCGGCACGGGACGATGGCGCAATACGCCGCCATTAAAGAGCGGTTGGTGCAAGGGGCGGACGTTGCCTGCGTCGGCATCGACGATGACGCTTCAGCAGCGATTGCCGGTCGCATCGATCCGGCCCGCCGGTACAGTTTGACGACATGTGATGCAGCGAAAGCGGCGCAATTCCATGCTGTCGGGCAGTCCCTGTTCGGGGGTGGCCCGCGCGGGCTCCAATTGGCCTCACTGGCAGGCATTTCGACACTGCGCGGCACCCATAATGCCCAGAACGCGCTGGCCGCCCTGGCGGCTCTCAGGGCCCTCCAGGACCGGTTGACCGCACAGTTTGGAAGTGCCGCTCCGGTGGTCTGGCAACCGGATACGCTGGAAGCCGCCCTCGCTTCGTTTCCAGGCCTGCCCCACCGCATGGAGCAGGTCGGCACGCTGGCAACCCCACATGGCCGGGTGCTATTCATCAACGACAGCAAAGCGACCAACGCCGACAGCACCGAAAAGGCGCTGCTGGCCTTCCCCGGCGACATCTATTGGATCGTCGGTGGCAAGGCGAAGGAGGGCGGCATTGAGCCATTGCGCCCGCTGTTCCCACGTGTCACGCGGGCCTACCTGATTGGCGCCTCCAGTGATGATTTCGCCGCAACGCTTGACGGCGATGTCGCGATCATCCCGTGCGGCACACTTGAGAAGGCGGTACTTGCCGCAACTCGTGACGCAAGCGCCAGCACCGCCAAAGAGCCGGTGGTGCTGCTATCGCCTGCCTGCGCCTCATATGACCAGTTCAAGAGCTTCGAGCATCGCGGTAATGCCTTCCGCGAGCAGGTCCAAGCCGTCCTCAAACACGCTGGAACCGCCTGATGTCGCTATCGCGCGCTGATCGCAGTGTGCTGGCGACCTGGTGGTTCACGGTCGACCGCCGCCTGTTGACGGCGCTGCTGGCGCTGGCTGGCATCGGCGTCGTGCTGTCGCTGGCGGCTAGCCCGGTGATTGCGCTGAAAAAGGGCTTGCCCGCCTATTACTTCGTGCAGCGGCAGGTGGCGTTCGCTGGGCTCGGCGTTTGCATCATGCTGGCGGTCTCGCTGCTCGACGCCCGCACGGTCCGCCGTGTTTGCGCTGTCGTTTTCGTCGGCGTCATCGTTGCCATGATCGCCATCCTGCTGACGGGCGACGAGATCAAGGGTGCCAAGCGCTGGATTCGCATCGCCGGATTGTCGCTGCAACCGTCGGAATTCGGCAAACCGGCGTTCGTGGTGTTGGCCGCCTGGGCATTCGCCGAAATCCAGCGGCGGCGCGATATGCCGGGATTGCCGGTGGCTGTCGGCCTTTACGTGCTGTTTGCTGGCCTGCTGGTGGTGCAGCCAGACATCGGCCAGACCTTGCTCATCAGCATTGTGTGGGGGGTGCTGTTCGTCGTGGCTGGACTGTCCCTGGTGTGGGCGGCTGGCCTCGTCGGCGTGTTGATCGGTGGGTTGGTGACGGCCTATTTCACGCTCGATTACGTGCAGTCCCGTGTTGACAAGTTCATGCGCCCGACGCCGGGTGACCGCTCACAGACCGACCGCGCGGCGCAATCGTTCATCGAGGGCGGTTTTTTCGGTCGTGGCCCGGCGGAGGGCACCATCAAGAACGTGCTGCCGGACGCCCACACGGACTTCATTTTCGCGGTGGTGGGCGAGGAGTACGGGGCTATTGCCTGCATCGCGCTGGTGTGCCTGTTCGCCTATATCGTGCTGCGGGGCATGGGCCGCATCATCGACGAAACGGATGGCTTTACCCGGCTGGCTGTTACTGGCCTCAGCGTGCTGTTCGGTACGCAAGCGCTGATCAACATGGCGGTGAACGTTGGCTTGATGCCGCCGAAAGGCATGACGCTGCCGTTCATTTCAGCGGGTGGCTCGTCCACGCTTGCGATTGCCTTCAGTATGGGGCTAGTGCTGGCGCTGACACGGCGACGGGCTGATGCGCATCTGCAGGATTTGCCGCCATTAGCAGCCGAAGCACCAATAGCACCTCAACTAGGGCGGGCAACGCGGTGAGCGATCCATTTGTATTGCTGGCAGCTGGCGGTACCGGCGGGCACCTGTTTCCGGCATTCGCTCTGGCGGAGGAGCTGGGCCGCCGTGGCATCCCGGTGGAGCTGGCAACCGACATGCGCGGCGACCGCTACGGCACCGGATTTCCGGCCCGTCAGGTGCATAAAATTCCGTCCGCAACCCTTGGTGGTCGCGACCCTGTGGCCGTCGCCAAAACTGGCGTGACCCTGTCGCGCGGCATCGCCATGGCGTATCGACTTCTGGGTCAGAACAAGCCTGCGGCGGTGATCGGCTTTGGCGGTTACCCAAGTTTTCCGCCGCTGCTCGCTGCCCGGATGCGCGGCATTCCGTCGGCGTTGCACGAGCAGAACGCCGTGCTCGGCCGCGCCAACCGGATGCTGGCCAAGCGGGTGACAGCGATTGCCACCTCGTTCGAGCAGGTCAAACTGATCGATGACAATTTGCGGCCGAAAGTGCGGTTCACCGGTAATCCGGTCCGCCAGCTGGTGCTGGATGCCGCCAAGACGCCGTTCCCGAGCCTTGGCGCTGGCGACACCTTCAAGCTGCTGGTGTTCGGCGGCAGTCAAGGCGCGCGCTACTTCTCCGATGCCGTGCCGCCCGCATTGACCAGCCTGCCGGATGCGATCAAAGCCCGCCTGCATGTCGTGCAGCAGGCCCGCGAGGAAGACCTGCAGCGCGTGCATGATGCTTATACGTCAGCGAACATCCGCTCTGACGTGGCCGCTTTCTTCCCGAATTTGCCGGAAATCATGGCGTCCTCACATCTGGTGATAGGCCGGGCGGGCGCGTCATCAGTGGCTGAGCTGGCGGTGATCGGTCGCCCGTCGATCCTGGTGCCGCTGCCGCACGCGCTTGATAACGACCAGCTGCACAATGCCATGCGGCTGTCGGAAAGCGGTGGCGCGTGGTGCATCCCGCAGGCCGACCTGTCCGCCGAGCGGCTGGTGGCACACATCACCCACCTGATGGAGAACCCGGCCGCGCTGGACACGGCAGCGGCCGCCGCCAAAGCCCAGGGTAAACCCGACGCCGTCGTGCGTTTCGCCGATCTGGTGCAGGAACTGACGGCCGGGAAAGTGAAGGTTTAGTTTTGAACTTATCTTGCAAATTGGTTCGAAACTCTCAATTTTTCGCCTCCTCCCCCTTGAGGGGGGAGGACAACGCGGCTCGATTTTTGTACTTCACAAAAATCGATTTGCCCGCGTGAGGTGGGGGTGACTTCGGGCCGCTTGTGCTGCCGAGCCATCACCCCCACCCCGGCCCTCCCCCCTCAAGGGGGAGGGAGGGAAAGAACCGAGAGAGTGAGCCTGCGGCCCGCGAATTCAAGTTACGTTTTTCGAAGGACACGACCCTATGCAGATGCCAACTGACCTCGGCACGATTCACATTATGGGTATTGGTGGCATTGGCATGTCGGCGATTGCCGAAGTGCTGGCCGCTAAAGGCTTCTCGGTGCAAGGCAGCGACCAGAAAGATTCAGCCAATGTCCAGCGGCTGCGGCGGCTCGGCATGCGGGTGTTCGTCGGTCACGATGGCGCGAACGTCAACGGCGCGCGCTTTGTGGTGATTTCGACCGCTGTCAAGGACAGCAACCCGGAACTCATCGCGGCGCGTGAAAAGGGCCTGCCGATCATCCGCCGGGCCGAGATGCTGGCCGAGGTCATGCGGCTTTACCGGACCATTTCGGTCACCGGCACGCACGGCAAAACCACCACGACGTCGCTGATCGCGCATCTGCTCGCCGCCTCGCAGAAGGATCCGACCGTCATAACCGGCGGCATCATCAACGACTGGGGTTCCAACGCCCGGCTCGGCAAGAGCCCGTGGATGGTGGTGGAGGCCGACGAAAGCGACGGCACCTTCATCAAAATCCCGACCGAGATCGGCATCGTCACCAATATCGACCCCGAGCATCTCGACTACTTCAAGACGGTTGAGAACATGCACGCCCAGTTCGAGGCGTTCTTCAAGAACATTCCGTTCTATGGCTTGGCTGTAACCTGCATCGATCATCCGGTGGCCCGTGACATGATCGAGCGCCTTGGCCTGCGCCGTGATAGCCGCCGCCTGCTGACCTATGGCATGGCCGAGGGAGCGGACCTTCGGTTGACCAGCGTCCGCATTGAAGGCCAGGTGACGGTGTTCGATGCTGAGCTGGGGGCGCGTGTAGCGGGCGGATCACGCAGCCTGAAGGGCTGGCGGATGCCGGTGCCGGGTCATCACAACGCATTGAATGCGCTGGGTGCCATCGCCGTTGCCACCGAAATGGGCATCCCGGATGGCGCCATTCATGATGCGATGGCGTCGTTTTCCGGCGTCAAGCGGCGCTTCCAGCCGACCGGCACATGGCAAGGCGTCCAGGTGTTCGACGACTACGGCCACCACCCCGTCGAAATCGCCGCTGTGCTGAAAGCGGCGCATGCGGGCGTTAAGTCGGCGGGGAAGAACGCCCGCGTCTTCGCCGTCGTCGAGCCGCATCGCTTCACCCGCGTGCGCGACCTGTGGGATGATTTCGCCGGTTGCTTCGGTGACGCCGATCAGGTCATCGTGCTGCCCCTGTACACGGCGGGCGAAACGCCATTGCCCGGCATTACGAGCGCCGAATTGGCGTCCGCCATCAGCGCCACCGGTCATCCGTTCGTGACTGCCGTCGCGTCGGCCGCCGACGTCGCCGCCATCATCCGCCGCGAGGCGAAGGCGGGCGACCTCGTCATGTACCTCGGCGCCGGCCACTCCACCGAGTGGGCCGCCGCATTGCCCGCCGAACTGGCCAGAGACGATGGCGACGGAGACGGTGCATGAGCTTGATTGGCCAATTGCAGGCACACGGAAGGACATCATCCATGAGCTTTCCCGATCTCGTTCCAGCCCTCCAGGCCCGCATGCCCGGCTTGCGCGGGAGGTTGATTGCGAACCAGAAGCTGGCTGACATCACGTGGTTCCGCGTCGGCGGACCGGCGCAGGTGCTGTTCACGCCAGCGGACGAAGCCGATCTCGTGCTGTTCCGCCAAACGCTCGGTACCGAGCTGCCGATAATGGTGATCGGGCTCGGCTCCAACCTGCTGGTGCGCGACGGCGGCGTGCCGGGCGTGGTGATCCGCCTTGGCAAGGGGTTTGCCAGCGTTAGCGCCGAGGCTGGGTCACGCATCCGCGCTGGTACTGCTGTGCCGGACGTCAAGGTCGCCCGCGCGGCGGCCGATGCGGGCGTTGACGGACTGGCGTTCTATCGCGGTATTCCCGGCTCGATCGGTGGTGCGCTGCGGATGAACGCTGGGGCCCACCACGCCGAGACCAAGGACACGTTGGTAGAAGCCCGCGCCGTTGATGCGGCGGGCAAGGTGCACGTGCTGTCGCTTAGCCAGATGCAGATGACCTACCGGCATTGCGGCATCCCCGCCGACTGGATCTTCACTGAGGCGCTGTACCAGGGGAAGCCCGGCGATCCCGCCGACATCATGAAGGCAATGGACGAAGTCGCCGCCTACCGCGAAGCCAACCAGCCGATCAAGGACCGCACCGGCGGTTCCACCTTCAAGAACCCACCCGGCAATAGCTCGTGGAAACTGATCGACGCCGCGGGCTGCCGTGGCCTGCGGATCGGCGGCGCGAAAGTCTCCGAGATGCACTGCAACTTCCTGATCAACGACCAGAACGCCACGGCAGCAGACATCGAAACCCTCGGCGAAACCGTCCGCCGCCGCGTGCGCGACCGCTCCGGCATCGACCTCCACTGGGAAATCATCCGCCTTGGCGTGCCGCTCGCGGGGCGGCCTACGGGTGAGGCGCTGGCGGTTTGACGTAGGCGCGAATAGCTCAGTATGGTACTCTCGCGTCGCGCCGTCGGTTTAGGAGTGCAGCCATGACGATCTCGGTTTTGGAAAACGCGTCGCCTAGCGGGACGTCCGACCGGGCTTTTGAGCAGGCGCTGCGCCATTTCGAAAGACTTCGGGAAGGCATGGAGGAAGACCGCTGGGGTCAATTTGCTGCGATCAGCCCGTCTGGGCAATACGCCACCGGCGCAACCAGCAAGGCTGCGATTGCTGATTTTGAAGCAAAGTACGGCATCCAGGAA
Source organism: Hyphomicrobiaceae bacterium (assembly GCA_043718785.1). Taxonomy (GTDB): domain Bacteria; phylum Pseudomonadota; class Alphaproteobacteria; order Rhizobiales; family Hyphomicrobiaceae; genus JAYSVA01. The sequence goes on along the minus strand of JAYSVA010000127.1, from coordinate 2,056 downwards.
ATTGCGACCTTCCGCATCGGTCGTTGACTTAGTGGGCAAACTTGAATGATCGACGGCTGGATTGATGCCCGTGATACGACGGCACGAGTTTCATTACGGTTGATTGGCCCCAACGGTTCGCGAAGCCTGAGGTTTGAAATCGATACTGGATTTTATGGCGATATTCTAATTCCCGTCGAATGGGCGCTGCTGTTGACCAGCGATTTTGATGTTCCTAGCGGACGGCACGGCCAGAAAAGCGCAGGTCTGCAATCTTTCATTGGACTGGGTTCAGGGCGTACGACCTATCGAAGTGCTGGCCGTGGCCTCGGCTGGTCCCGGCGCAGCCATTCCGTTTGCTGGGCCAACTGGCAACGACCGTCGCGGCGGCAAGCCGCATGGATTGATCGGGCGCGGATTACTCGGTGATGCACGCTTGATGATTGATTGGGTTGATAGCCTCGTGACCATCAAGCCCTGACCTGATCATGAACCAATATGCCTGAACTCCCAAGGACCTCCACCCATGCGTTGCCCATATTGTTCTGGTGATAACAGCCAGGTGAAGGATAGTCGGCCGACGGAGGAGAACGCGTCCATTCGGCGGCGGCGGGTTTGTCCGGATTGCGGGGCGCGGTTCACGACGTTTGAGCGGGTGCAGCTGCGCGAGCTAGTGGTGCTGAAGCGGTCGGGGCGTCGGGTGGCGTTCGAGCGTGATAAGCTGCTGCACTCGGTGCAAGTGGCATTGCGCAAAAGGCATGTTGAACCGGAGCGGATCGAGCGGCTGGTGTCGGGCATTGTCCGCCAGCTCGAGAGTACGGGCGAGGGCGAGATCCAGTCGTCGCGCATCGGTGAACTGGTGATCGAGGGCTTGAAAGGCCTTGATCCCGTGGCGTATGTGCGGTTTGCCTCAGTCTATCGCGATTTCACCGACGTTGCCGACTTCCAGCAGGTGCTGGCGGAAATAGCCCGTGATGTGGCAAAGGATGCTGGCGATCACGAGGCGGCAGAACTGCCGGCACCCAAAAAGCCCTGACATAAGGTTGTGAATGACGTCTGAAATAGCCACCGATCAAGCCTTCATGGCCGTGGCTCTGCAGATGGCAAAGCGTGGGTTGGGCACAACCGCGCCAAACCCGAGCGTCGGCGCGGTGATCGTTGGCAGCGCAACCCGTGCCATCATCGCCGAGGGCTGGACACAACCGGGCGGAAGACCGCACGCCGAAACCTATGCACTGGCGCTGGCTGGTGAGCGAGCCCGTGGTGCCACATTGTACGTGACGCTGGAGCCATGCTCGCACACTGGCCGCACTGGCCCTTGCGCCGACGCGGTGATAGCAGCTGGACTATCCCGCGTGGTGGTCGGCATCGAGGACCCGGACGTGCGCGTTTCCGGGGCTGGCATCGCCCGGTTGCGGGCGGCGGGCTTAACGGTCGAGGTCGGCTGCCTGCGTGATGAATGCTTACAGATGAACATCGGCCATTTCCGCCGCGTCACCCAGAGCCGCCCGTTCGTGCAGGTGAAGATAGCCGTTGGCAGCGATGGTCTGGTGCCACGTGGCGAGGCTGGGAAACCAGCCTGGATCACCAGCCAGGATGCCCGCTTGCACGGCCACATGCTGCGGGCTGAAGCTGATGCCATCCTGGTTGGCATTGGCACGGTGCTGGCTGATGATCCGCGCCTGGATTGCCGTCTACCGGGCATGGAACACCGCTCGCCGCTGCGCATTGTGCTCGATAGTGATTTCAGGCTGCCGCGCGACAGCCAGTTATGGCGGACAGCCAGCGATAGCCCGCTAATGGTGTTCACCAGCGTCGAAACCGCCCGGCATCATATCGAGTTCAAGCCCGGCAGCCCGATTGAGGTGGTCGGCGTCGCGCCAAATGCCTCAGGCGCCGGACTCGATCTGAACCAGGTGCTGCACGTATTGGCAGGGCGTGGCATAACGCGGTTGCTGGTTGAGGGCGGGCCTACTGTTGCCGGCGCTTTTATCGCTGTGGGCCTCGCCGATGAATGCGTTGTGTTTCGTGCGCCCGTGCCGGTGGGCCCGGAACGCGGGGGGCCTGCATTCGGGGC
>JAYSVA010000126.1:0-1933 GCA_043718785.1 Hyphomicrobiaceae bacterium | reverse complement strand
CACGTTCGTTGGCTTGCGACAGTTCGAATTCGGCTTTGGCGTTGGCCTTGATGCGGTTCAACTCATCGTCAAGTTGGATCAATACCGAGCGCTTTTCTGTCGCCGCTTTGGCATAGTCTGGGTGGCCTGGTCGCAAGGTCTGCTGGATCACCGCTTCCTGGCGTTCCAGCCGCGATAGGGATTGCCGCAGATTGGCAATCACGTTCGACTTCAATGCGTCGGACTGTGAACCAAGTGCCGCGCCGCCGCTGCGGGATGAGAGATCCTTCACTTGCTCATAACGTGCTTTTGCGATCGCTGTGGCGGCCCGCGCCAAGCCTAGCTTGTCGTTCAACTGACCCATCTGCGCTTCTGTGAGCAGCAGTCCGGGCACACCGATCAGGCCGTTCTTGGCTTTCCAGGATTCGGCTTCGTTTTCGGCTTTTTGCACGCGGTTGCGCAAATCGGCCAGTTTCGCGTCAAGGTCAGCCGTGGTGGCTCGTGTTGTGTCACTGGCAGACTGGGAGCCCTCCTTGACGTAGGCCTGTGCGACGGCATTGGCCAAGCGTGCAGCTTTGGTCGCGTCTTGTGACATAACGGTGATGCTGAAGGTGTACGTGTTACCTTCGCGGCGAACCCGCAGATGTTTATCGGTAAAGCGCCACAGGGCGATATCGGTTGGATTAGTGACCGGCGGCAGCTCGCGTTCATTGCCAAACAGCGATCTGCCTAACGAATTGCGCAGCATAATGCGAACGCCCCCGCCATGGGGTACCGCGAACTCAGGATCGTTGGTCAGTCTTTCGGTCTCGATGATTCTTTGTAGGACCGTTGCTGACTGGATAAGCTCACCCTGGGTGTCGACCAGGATGGTATCGGCACCCGCTGCGGACGAGCCGAGACCTGACTGTACGACGGCGCCGTCGACGACACGTTTTGGCTGCGAATCCAGCAAGATTTTGGCAGTTGAGTTATAGCGCGGTGTCACGATTAGCAGGAACAGCAGTGCCAGCATCAGCGACGTCAGCATGCTCATCAGCAGCAGCGGCCAGCGCCGTAGAATGGCCCCAGCGACAGTCCGGATACTCTCGAACTGTGGGTTGGGCTGAGCGCTAGCAAATGGACCGCTGTCGTATTGTTGAGTTATCTGACGCGTTACCATGTCATTTGGTGCTCCGACTGGCGCGGGTTCAGTCATGGCTAGCGGTCGCGTGGCAGTTGTCGGGCTCTGGACAGTAGCACGGGGTATCGTCGCGGTGCGTGCTCTGGCGTGCAAGGGTGCCGTTTCACGACGAGTCGCGGACAATGCAGCATCCCACTGGCGTTCCGCATTGGCGGTAGCTGCTCGCTTGCCGCTAAAAATATCAAGAAACGCCATATTACAGAACCGGTTGAGACGCTTGCTTCAATTTAAATCTTAATTTGCAGGAATGCCAAGTACCGGTGTAACTTTATTTACCGTTCGTGCCATCGCCTGCTCCACGTCAGCCGCGTAAAGCGAAACCTGACGTTCCGGGTCGAACTGTTCAAAAATCGTGCCGCAGTGCTGGGCGATCGCCGTGCGGAATTTCGCGTTGTCGTTAACCAGCATGACTAAGGCTGCCGCAATCGCCTGATCATCTCCCGGATCAACACCAACGCCCACGTCGAGGCCATCGAGATAGCCGTCAATGCCGGTGGATTTCGAGTACAGAATGGGCACGCCTGCGAACAGAGCTTCGGTGTAAACCATACCAAATGTCTCATTATGGCTCGGCATTGCCAGGGCCAAGGCCGTGGGCAGAGCCGCCAGAAATGTGCTGTTCGGCACCCGGCCATGCAACACGACCCGGTCGCTAATGCCGTTGTCGGCCACCAGCTTTTCGACGGCAGATCGGGCGGCCGTGCTGCCGCCGCCAAAGATTTCCAACCTCACGCCGGGCAGCTGTGCGGCGACCCGTCCGAACGCGGGGAT
>JAYSVA010000125.1:0-9700 GCA_043718785.1 Hyphomicrobiaceae bacterium | reverse complement strand
AGCCGGAGACCATCACCTACCTGGAATTCCGCGCTGATTATCACGTCGAACTGCGTTTCACCGATGGCCGGGTGAAGGCGATCCCGTTCCTGCAGTTGCCGATCTCAAAACTGCTGCCGGATTTCTTCCCGATGACCTGCCGCACCTGCGTCGACTACACCAACGTTCTCGCCGATATCACCGTTGGCTACATGGGCGGGCAGGGCGAGCAATGGCTGTTGGTCCGCAACGAACGCGGCGAGGAGCTGGTGGCGCTGTTGGGGGATGAGGTCCGGCTGAGCACGCCCGGCAGCGCTGGCAAACGGACGGCGGCGGTGAAAGGCTTTGCCGCCAACGTGAAACTGGCGGCGGGCGGGTTGCCGGTCAACCGCATGCCCGATTGGCTGCGCCCGATTGTGTCGTGGCTGCAGCCCCGCTTTGGTCCGCGTGGGATGGAATTTGCCCGTACCCGCGTCGAGATGAAAGCCGTCGAGACCGTCTACCACCTGCGCCGCAACCACCCCCGCCGGATGCGCCACATGATCCCCGCCCACATCTGGACACTGCTGGCCCCCTACGGCATCAAGCCGGAGACGGGGGGAGCGGGCGGCCGATACTCGCGAGCCGCCAACAGCCCTCTAGTCCGCCGCATCGGTCCAGGGGAGGACGCCGGGGGCGAGGTGACGGCGGAGGGTGTGGAGGACCAGCATGATGCCAGCGACGGCGGTGGTGGCCATCAGGGCGATGGCGGCGGCGGCGCTGGAGAGGCCCTGTTCTTCAAGGCTGAGCAGGGCGACGCCAAGCGTCTCTGTGCCGCCAGACCACAGCAAGGCGGACACCGTCAACTCGTTGAAGCTGAGCAGAAACACCAGCAGCGCACCCGCCACAGCGGAGGCCGCGAGATGCGGCAGCACCACGTAGCGCAGCCGTTGCCAAGCGCTGGCCCCGAACACGGCGGCGGCCTCCTCCTGATCGCGTGGCAGCGTGCGCATGGCCGCGAGCGGGGCTTTCAGCGCCAGCGGCAGAAACCGCGCCAGATAGGCAAACACGATGATCAGCGGCGTCGCGTAGATGCTGACGCCGATCAGCGGCAGCGGCTTCAAAAACAGCAGGATGCAGGCGATGCCGAGCACAACGCCGGGCAGGGCATAGGGGATCTCGATAATGGCTTCGAGTGTGGCGCGCCAGCGCCCGGCATAACGCTCAATGCCATAGGCAATCAGCGGGGCGAGTAGGCCGAGAACGATGGCCGCCGTGGTGGCAAAACCCAGCGAATTGCGGAACGCCCGCACCGTCACCGCTTGGCGAAACACCTCGGCATAGTTCGCCAGCGTTGCCGTCGCTAGGCTCAGGCGCACCCCATAGGTGGGTACCAGCGATGAGGCCAACAGCGACAGCAGCGGCAGGATGCAGGCCACGAAGATCACCGCCCACATGGCGATCTCAACGGCGATGCGACGGCTGCGGCTGAGCTGCCAAAACGGCTGCATCGCACTATCACTTTCCACCCGGTCCGCGCGGTGCCCTTGCAGCCAGCCGAGCAGCAGCACACCAGCCCCGGCGATGCCGCCGACCAGCAGCGACAGCGCGGCGGCATCGGCGATGACGGCGGGGCCGGAACTCGACAGCTGCCGGTAGATCAGTGTGGGCAGGGTCAGGTAGCCTGCGGGCAGGCCGAGCAGGGCGGGAATGCCGAAGTTGCCGACGCCAGCGACGAACACCAGCAGACCGGCGGCCAGCAGATGCGAGCGCAGCAGTGGTAGTACAACCCGACGAATGGTCAGCCAGGGCGTCGCCCCATCGAGGTAGGCGGCTTCGATGAGCGAACGGGGAATAGCTTTCAGGCCCGCACTGAGGGTAATCGCCACCAACGGCGCATGGTGCAGCGCCATCACGAAGATGACGCCGCCACGGCCAAGCATCGGGTTGGGCGTGCCCGGCTGAGGGGCGATGCCGAGGGCGTTGAGCAACGGGGACGCGGGCCCGGCGAGTGACTTGAAGGCCAACGCCACAACCTGCGGCGATACCATCAGCGACAGGGCAAATAGAAACGCCAACGGCATCTTGGCCCGGATGGTGGTAGCGCTGAGCGTCAGCGCAAAAATCGTGCCTAGCATCAGGCTGCCGATGCCAGCCAACACCCCTGTTTCAATGGTGTTCCAGGTCGCCAGCCGAGCTATGGGGGTGGCCAGGCTGGCGAGCGCTGACGGGTTCCAGCTCCAGCTTGGTGCGAGGGCCGCCACGAGTAGCCGGAGGGCTGGGAACAACGCCAACACGACCGCGCAGAACACAATGAAGGCCATGATGCCATGGCCTTCACGCTGCATCCATTCTGGCGTGATGTGCGGTGGCGTGAGATGCGGCTGTGGGGCCGCCGTCGCGCCATGGCGTGCGGTCGTTCGACCAGCCGTCACGGACCGAAAATCTCGACGAACTTCTTTTTGTCCGCGGCTTCATCGGCCAGTGCCACGGCCGGATCGAGGGCGATGACTTTGATGGCGTCGCGGGCGGGGAACCCTGCAGGCAAGGCGACCGCTGGATGAGCCGGAATATAGCCCTGCTTCAAGGCGAGTTCCTGGCCTTCTTTCGAGATCAGGAAGTCGACGAACGCTTTCGCGGCCGCCGGATTTTTGGTCGATTTCAGGATCGCCACTGGTTCGCCAATGGCCGAGACGCCATCGCTCGGAAAGACGAATTCAACCGGTGCGCCTTTGGCCTTCTCGCGGATCGGCAGGAAGTCAACGATGACACCGAACAGCTTTTCGCCGCCCGCCACCTGTTTGAGCACGTCGCCGTTGCCAGCGATGGCGATGGCACCGTTGGCCTTCAGCGCTTCGTAGTAGCCCCACTTTTCCTTGAGGCTGCCGACCAGCGCCGCCGCGTGGATCATCGCCGCACCCGAAGCGAGTGGGCTCGGCATGACCACTTGGCCTTTGGCCTCCGGCTTCAGCAGATCGCCCCAGGCCGCAGGCTTGAACGGCGCCTTGGCATTGTAGACGATGCCGGTCGTGATCAGTTTGGTTGAAAACCAGGATTTGGCGCTGTCATGCAAGCCCGGAGGGTAGGCGGCGATATCGGCGGTTTCGTGCGCCAGCAACCGGCCCTCTTTCTTCAGACCCTCCATGGTCACGGCGTCGGCAATCAGCAGCACGTCAGCCTGCGCACCGCCTGCTTCGAGTTCAGCGCGGAGTTTCGCCATGACGCGTGGCGTGCCGTCACGCACAAACGTGACGTCGACCTTGGGATGCTTTGCTTTGAACGCATCGATGGTTTGCTGTGCGTCCGTGTTCGGCTGGCTGGTGTACAGCACCAGCTTGCCTTCGGGTGTAGGCGATTGTGCCATGGCGGGCAGCGCCAGTGCGGCGCCCAATGTCGTGCTGAGGGCCGTTAGTGCGGCGATCATCATTTTAGCGGGCATCGAAACTCACAATGTTACAAGGTTCCAGGGAGGTTAGTCGCTACCATCGCCACAAAACGGTACTGTGACAATTCGGCGATGGGCTAATGTTGACGGCTAGTTTCGATCCTCGGGAACGTCGGGGAGGGGCATGATGTCGATGCCTTCGTCGAGCAGTTCGACGACATCACGCTTGGTGGCTTCGCCATAGATGCCGCGATTAGGGGCTTCGTCGTAGTGGATCTTGCGGGCTTCCTCGGCGAAGTTCGGCCCGACGTATTCGGCCTTGGCTTCGACCTCGGCCCGCACCTTGCGCATCAGCGCCATCAGCTCCTGGGCGACTGCGGCACGTTTGGCGGCTTCACCTGTCAATGCGACGCTGTTAGTGGCGACAACTTCGTTGGTGGCGATTTCGGTAGGCGTGGCCTCGCCAGGCTTCGCGGCCTTCTCAGCCTTGCGGTTGCCTTTGGTGCCAACGTTGGGGGCCATCAGCGCCTTCTCGATCTTGGTCGAGCCACAAACCGCGCAGGCCACCAAGCCGCGCTTGGCCTGCGTGTCATAGGCCACACTGTTGGCGAACCAAGCGTCGAACTGGTGGTCGTCAGGGCATTGCAGGCGGTAACGGATCATACGGCAACCTTCTGCGCCGCTGTGGGCGGCGCCGTCGCGTGGACCAGCGTAAATTCGCGGTCATGGGTCAGCGAGGGCACCTTGCCGCGCGCCTCATCGACCAACCGCACGTCGATGTCGGCGGTGATCACGCCCGGTGTTTCACCGTCACCCTCGGCCAGTATTTCGCCCCATGGCGAGATGATCAGGCTGTGGCCATAGGTGGCGCGGCCGTTTTCGTGGGTGCCAGCCTGGGCGGCGGCAAACACAAAGCACTGGGTTTCGATGGCACGGGCGCGCAACAGCGTGTGCCAGTGGGCCTTGCCGGTCGGCACCGTGAAAGCTGCGGGCACGGCGATGAACTTGGCGCCGCTATGGGCGAGCACCCGGTAGAGCACCGGGAAGCGCATGTCGTAGCAGATGGTCAGCCCAAGCGGTCCCCACGGCAAATCAGCGATGACGGCTTTGTCGCCGGGCTTGTAGTTTTTGCTTTCGCGATAGGTCTCGCCGCCGGGCAGATCGACGTCGAACATATGGATTTTGTCGTAGCGGGCGCGGACGATGCCGTCCGGTGCGATCAAATACGAGCGGTTGGCGATTTTGTCGGCGGCAACGGCGATCCCCATCGAGCCGATATGCAGCCAAATCTTCAATTCCCGCGCCAAGGCTTGAAAATGCGCCAGCGCCGGGTTGCCATCTTCCGAACGGGTGGCGACGAACAGGCGGGCCGCATCCCGCTCCATCAGCGTCGTGATTTCCGGCGTCTGCACGTACTGCGCACCAGCCTTAGCGGCATCACGGATCAGCTTTGACGCGTCGACTAGGTTCTTGGCGACATCGCGACCGGTGGTCATCTGGATCAGGCTGGCGCGGAAGGTGTGGCTCATGTGAGTTCCCGAATTGTTGGGTGCGCGCGGGTTCAGCCCGCCAGCATCGCATCAAGTTTGCCGCTAGCGTCGAGCGCATACAGGTCGTCACAACCGCCAACGTGGTGGTCGCCGATCCAGATCTGCGGCACCGATGTGCGCCCGCCCGCCTTCACCCGCAAGGCTTCCCGCACGTCGTTACGCTCGGCATTGATCTCTTTGAACACCACTGACTTATCGGTCAGCAGTTCCTTCGCGCTGTGGCAATACGGGCACAGGCTGGTGGTGTAGATGGTGACGGCGGGGGTAGTAGACATTTTGGGCATCCGGTGTGAACGTCGGTTAGATCAAAGATAGTGCGTTGCGGCTTCCAGCAAAAGGGCAATCGTTCGCTGCGTGCGTGTAAACAGATAGCTGTGTCATTCACGGCCGCGCACCTATGGTGTAGACTGATGCCGGTTCGGAGCACTCTCACAGGAGACGTCGCATGTCGGTCAGTGGTTCGGTGCCTAGCATTTTGCGGGGTGGCGTTGGTGTGGTCGGGCGGCAAACGGTCGCCGACACGATCGATTTCAAGATCCACGGCCAGGAGATGCAGTTCGTCGAGGTTGAGCTTGATCCCGGCGAAAGCGCCATCGCCGAAGCCGGCGCGATGATGTTCAAGGACGCGACCGTCCACATGGACACGATCTTCGGCGATGGATCAAAAGCGCCGGGCGGGTTCTTCGGCAAGCTGGCGACGGCGGGCAAGCGCGTGCTGACCGGCGAGAGCCTGTTCATGACGGTGTATGAGAACCAGGGAGAGGGCAAGGCGCATGTGTCGTTTGCCGCCCCCTATCCCGGTACCATTTTGGCGTTCAAGCTGTCGGATATGGGCGGCCAGCTGATCGCCCAGAAGGATGCGTTTCTGTGCGCTGCCAAGGGCGTCAGCGTCGGCATCCACTTCCAGAAGAAAATCATGACCGGGCTGTTCGGCGGCGCCGGGTTCATCCTGCAAAAGCTCGAGGGCGACGGTTACGCCTTCGTCCATGTCGGCGGCACCGTGATCCAGCGCGATTTGGCGGCCGGCGAGGAACTGCACGTCGACACCGGCTGCATCGCCTGCATGACCCCGGGCATGGACTTCGACATTATCCGCGCTGGCTCGGTCAAATCGATGATCTTTGGCGGCGAAGGCGTGTTCTTCGCCCAGCTGACGGGGCCGGGAACGGTGTGGATCCAGAGCTTGCCGTTCTCACGGTTGGCCGGCCGCATGATGGCCTCGACGGCGGGAGCAGCCAGCATCGGCGGCAGCAGCATGTGGAGCGGTGGCTCCGGCGGCCTGTTCGGTGGTGGTGATAGCGGCGGCGATAGTGGTGGCGGCGACGGCGGCGGAGATTGAGGTGATGCCATGATCACATTGCATATTTTTGGCCGCATGCCGAACGTGCCGCTGCCCGATCCCAGCCCGTTCTGCATGAAGGCGGAGGTGCTGCTGAAAATGGCGGGCGTGCCGTATCGCGTGGACACCACCGGCTTCGCCAAGGCACCGAAGGGCAAGCAGCCCTATATCGTGTTTCGCGACCGCAAAATCCCGGATTCCACGTTCATCCGCTGGCATCTGGAAAAGGAGCACCTCGTCGATTTCGACAAGGGGCTAAGCGCGCCGGAAAAAGCGACCGCGTGGGCGTTCGAGAAGATGCTGGAGAACCAGCTCTATCAGGCTATTGGCCATGATCGCTGGCTGATCGACAGAAATTTCGAGGTGGGTCCGAAACGGTTTTTTGACGAGGCGCCGGCTTTGATCCGACCGTTGATCGTCGCCAAGGTCCGCCGCGACGTGCGCAAATCCATCCATGCCCACGGCTTGGGCCGACACAGCCAGGATGAGATCACCCAGCTGGCCACTGCCGACATCAACGCGCTGGCCGCGCAGCTTGGCGACAAGCCGTATTTCATGGGGTCCGAGCCGACCGGGGTGGATGCCACGGTGTTCGGCTTTGTGGCCTCGCTGCTGTGCCCGGTGTTCGAAACACCACAACGCACGGTCACGGAAGGGCACGCCAACCTCGTCGCGTACAACCAGCGGATGATGGCCAAGTACTACCCGGATTTTTTGGCTTGAGGCTTGTTGCCATTGTGTAAGCAAGCCGTGCAACCACCCTTTTGAGGGGCTCAGCCCGGTGCGTTGGCATCGACACGCTCGGGCACAACTGCTTCGGCCGTCTCAGCAGCGAGGCCCTTCGAAAGGTAGCGCTTCGCCAGTTCGGCGGTGTCGCGTACGCCAATGGCGTCACCGTGGCGGCCGAGCCACTTAGTGGCTTCCGAGCGCCCAGCAGCGAACAGATACCCTAACAATTCGGGATCCGGCTTGCCCTTGCTCTGGCCGGACAGCCCCGCCGTGAACCGCCCGGCGTCGATGACGTGGAAGCGGTGGCGTTGCAAGCGGGCGATGCGCCCTTGCTTCGGCGCCAACCAGCCGAGCTGAGCCTGTCTGGCCTCCTCGATCACCGCGCAATCCCGGATGAACGGTTGGTTGAAGGTGATGGCGCTGACCTGATCGCCGATGTCTGACGCGGATTTCGGCACCCCGACCAAATTGGCGTGGTTGAGTTGGATCAGCAGCGTATCTTCGACCGGGCTTTCCAGGGCTAGGTTGACCATATCCGGATTGGCCGAATAGCCGCCGTCCCAATAGGCGCGGCCGTCGATCTCGATGGCGTGGTGGATGGCGGGCAGGCAGGCCGACGCCAACACCACTTCGACGCGCAATTCGTGGCGGCGAAACAGCCGTGCCTGGCCGGTAGCAACGTCGGTGGCAGCAATCAGCAGCTCGGCCCCTTTGGTGCTGCGGATACGGTCAAAGTCAATCGCCTCGGACAGCAACCGGCGGAGTGGATCGAAACCGAGAGGATTAAACTCATAGGGCGACATTAGCTTGGCCATGCCCGCCATCTGCGAAAACAGCAGCGACGTCAAATCCGGCACGCGGGCTTTCTCCACCGCCGTCCAGACCGCACGCAGGCAGTCGCGGGCGGCTTCACGCGGGCGGCCGTCAGGCGTGCACAACCCCGACGCCAGCGCGACTGCGTTGACAGCACCGGCGCTCGTGCCGCTGATCCAGCCGAACTCAACGCCATCGTCATCAAGCAGCCGGTCGAGTACACCCCAGGTGAAGGCGCCATGAGCGCCGCCCCCTTGCAGAGCCAAATTCACCTGTCGCGTATGACGTGGTTTGATCAAGAAAAGCCCTCCTGCTGCGGCCTCCAAACGACCGCGCCTGCACAGTACAACTGAATATGCTGCAATGCAGCAAAATTGCGTCAGGACTTGATCCGCGCGGGCGTCGTCTGAATTCTGCCGACGCAGGTTGGCCTACGGGTTGCCGGATAACCGCGCAAACGTGAGGCTTTGCGCACTGGCAAAGCGCCGGGACTGCCCGGTGACGGGATCGGTGAACGTAATTGACTTGGCTAGGAGTTTTAGGGGGGCTGAATAGTCCGTTTCCCCGGCGGCATAAGGCTGGATCACCGGGTAGAGGCGGTCGTTGACGATGGGCGCGCCGAGGGCTGCCATATGGGCACGCAGCTGATGCTTCTGGCCAGTGTGCGGGCGCAGGCTATAGCGGGCCAGTTTCCTGCTCGTTTCCAACAGGTCAATCCTGGTATCGGCATTGGGTTCGCCCGGCACTTCATGCATGCGCATGAACTGATCGGACTCAACCAACCGGCTCTTTCGGGTGAACGGGAACGCCGCGTCAGGCAAAAGCGGCGCTATCGCCTCGTAAATCTTGTAAACATCGCGCTCGCGGAACAGCCGGTGATAGGCGTCACGGGTGTCAGGCTGGATGCAGAACACCACCACGCCCGCTGTATCCATATCGATGCGATGGATGGGGCTGAGCGTATCCAGCCCGAGACGGCGCTTCAGCCGGGTCAGCAGCGTTTCCTGGACGTAGCGGCCGGACGGGATCACGGGCAAGAAATGCGGTTTGTCCGCCACCACGAGATAGGCGTCCTGGAACAGCACGGTTTCATCGAAGGGAATGCGCGGCTCCCGCTCGATGTCGCGATAGTAGAACACTTTTGTGTGCGGACGGGCGGGGGTCGTTGCGGTGATGGTGTTGCCGTGGGCATCGATGACGCGGCCATCCGCCATGCGCGCCGCCCACGTCGCCCGGGGGACCGAGGCAAACCGCGAGCTGAGGAAATCGATCACGCACGGCCACGTCGTCACCGTGCCCGGCACCGTCACCGAACTGGGGCCAACGCCATTGCGCGTGGGCGGACGGGGCGGAGCAGCCCCCCCGCCCCGGCCCTCCCCCGCAAGGGGGGAGGGAGGGAGATCTGTCTGGCGGACCGTGCTCGTTGCGTAAGCCTGCAAAGCTTTGGGCCGACGCTGCGACGCAAGCTCAAGCGGAGACTTTCCCTCTCGTGTTTCTCCCCCCCTCCCCCCTTGAGGGGGAGGGCCGGGGTGGGGGGTAGAGGCTGGGGGAACCGCCGCCAGCAGGCGGTTGGCGCGGCGGATGCGCCAGGGGCCGTCGGGTTCGTCGGCATAGACCTGCTCAGCCGACGTGGCGGTTTCCTGCAGCCTGGTGTCGAGGGCGATGCGGTTGTCGAAGACGAAGCATTCGCCGTGCCAGTCACGCTCGGCATCGGGCATCTCCGCGAAGTAGTTGAGGATGCCGCCGTCGAGATACACGACATCGAGGCCAAGACCCGACAGCCAGGCGCTGGACTTCTCGCAGCGGACACCGCCGGTGCAGTACATCGCAACAGTCTTGCCTGCTTGTTTCCACCCGTCGGCGTGGGCTTCGATGTACCCCGGAAAATCGCGGAAGTGCGCCACTTCCGGATCGACGGCCCCGGCA
>JAYSVA010000124.1:0-9713 GCA_043718785.1 Hyphomicrobiaceae bacterium | reverse complement strand
AGGCAAACCAGTTGACGCTGTGCAACGCGCACGACATACTCACGCATAGGTTGTAGTTATGCGAGTCGCGAGGCGGAAGCGAGACTAAACTAAGCATCGTCCCCACAATGTTGTGGCGAATCAGTGTCAATTGATGCAACGGTAACGTTGTCAATCAGTATGTGGTTGGTGCGCCTGAGGTGACCCACAGCTTATTGTGTTCGGGGTCATGATTTGGTGTGCAACTCGGTCGCAAATATATTTGCAGCAGTGTGATTAATGCTTGTGGCAATTGTAGGGTGGCGGAAAACCACTGCAAGTATAGCTGACAGAAACGGCACTATATCTGGATTGCTTGCGCTCGCTACCTACTGCGGATAGTGCCTTAGGCCCGAAACAGCAGCGACGCATCACCGAACGAGTAGAACCGGTATCCGGTCCGAATCGCGTGGGCGTAGGCGGCGTGCATCGTGTCCAGCCCGGCAAACGCGGAGACCAACATGAACAGCGTCGAGCGCGGCAGGTGGAAGTTGGTCATCAGCACGTCAACAGCGCGGAACTGATAGCCGGGTGTGATGAAGATCGACGTGTCGCCAGTCCAGGGCTGAATGATGCCGTCGGGCGTCGCCGCGCTCTCCAGTACCCGCAAGGAGGTCGTGCCGACGGCGACGACGCGATTGCCGCGCGCCCGGACTGCATTGAGGGTTGCTGCGGTCTCAGCTGAGACCGTGCCCCATTCGCTGTGCATCTGGTGGTCGCCGGTATCATCCGCCTTGACCGGCAAAAACGTGCCGGCGCCGACGTGCAGTGTCACCGTGTGTCGGGACACGCCCTTGGCCGCCAGTCTGGCGAACAACTCCGGCGTGAAATGGAGGCCAGCGGTCGGGGCCGCAACCGCTCCGTCATGGGTGGCATAAATGGTCTGGTACGAGGCGACGTCGGCGGCGTTGGCGGGGCGCTTGAGCGCGATGTACGGCGGTAGCGGCATATGCCCGACCTGGGCGATGGCCCGGTCGAGATCAGGGCCGGAGCAGTCAAAGGTCAGCGCTACTTCGCCGGCATCCAGTTTTGCGGTCACGGTTGCCGAGAGCAGCGCGCCGAAGGCAACACGATCCCCAACGATCAGCCGCTTGGCGGGCCGCGCAAAGGCGTTCCAACAGTTGGCGGCCACCCGCTTGGTCAGATTAAACGCGACGCTGGCGGTGTTGTCGCCACGGGTCCGCCGTCCGTCAAGAGCTGCCGGAATGACCCGCGTGTCGTTGACCACCAGCGCATCGCCCGGCTGCAGCCAATCCACGAGATCGCGGGCATGGGCATCAACCATCGCGGCATCCGGCGGGATCACCAGCATGCGGCTGGCATCGCGCGGCTCAGCCGGAGCCAGTGCGATGTGAGACTCCGGCAGCTCGAAATCGAACAGGTCAGTGCGCATGGTTTCTTCTCGAACGGCGCTGTCATTTTGCGAAGCAGCTGCCGCAGTTGTATTCGCGGTGTCCACAAGTGCGGGAACGAGCTGCTCCAGCAAGTTACCGCGTTGTGCGCTGTTGGCGCTGTTTCAGGCGAGCCAGGCGTTGCTCGCGGTCGTGTAGGGTTTCGCCGCCGGGGACGCGCATGTCACGCACTGATTCCAGCACGTGGCGACTGGGCGCAGGGGTTAGATACGTCGTGATGATGGCGGCCGCGAAGCTGGCGGGGATAGCGAACACGCCGGCCATCGCGCTGTGCACGCCGAACCACGCGGTTTGACCGGCGAGGATGGCGATGACCGCAATCGCGAAGCCGACGGTAAGCCCCGCCAGCGCCCCCAGCATATTGATGCGTTTCCACCAGATCGACAGCACGAGCACCGGAAACGCGGTGCTGCCGGACAGGGCAAAGGCCCAAAATAGCAGCGTCAGCGGGTCGGCTGGCACAATCGCTGCCGCCCATGTGCCAACAACCGCAACCCCGGCCAAGGCAGCGCGCGCCACCAGCAGCCGCACGCGCGCAGGCAGCGGCTCCCATCGCAGCCCGTTGACGCCATCCTCCGCGATCACGGTCGCCAGCGCTTGGATTGCAGTGGTGGCACCAACGAGCGCGGCGGCGACAATACCAGCGAGCGCCAGATAGGTGATTGTTGCTGGGAGCTCGGCCGCGATCGGCAGGCTGGCCAAAATGGAATCGCGCTTGAAGGCGATGGAACCAGGCTGCAGACGAACAGCAGTCGGATCGAAACTAGCGGCACCCAGGTTAATCAAAGTCCGGAACCAGCCAGGAAGGTTGGCTGGGTCCTTGTCGACCAGTTGCACCAAGGCGAGGTCGCGCATGAACACAGCAGCGCTGGCCACGGTAAGCAGTAGAACGCCTAGGATAAACATTGCCCAGCCGTAAGATTTGCGCGTCTCATAGACACTGGGTGTCATGTTGGCACGTGGCAACAACCATGGTGCTGACGCGACACCGGCCATTAACGTCAGTCCCATCAGGATGTAGCTCGCGACGCCAACGCTACCGAACGGCCGGGTCGAGCGGCGAGCAAGAGTTTCGAAGCCGTTGCCCGCGAGATCGAATGCGAATGCGGGGAGCACGACAATTGGCAATCCAGCCTGAGCTTCAATGCGGCCGATTACCCGTAAAATTGGGCCATGGCTGAATTGCGGTAGTGGCAGGTTGGTGGTCATTGTCGCCACAATCACGGAGGGGACGAGTAGAGCCACCAGTGCGGCGATCGCTGCGGCGGTGCCGGACCAGCCAATCGCGCGCATTCCGCCGAAAATTATGGTGGTCGTGAGGGTGATTGCGACAATGATGCCGATCGGCCCCGCCATCGGTCCTGCCGTCAATTCACCCTGGGGGTTGATCTTTGGTGGCGCAATCAACCAACCCGCAGCGAACAGCAAAATGCGGATCTCAGCCATGACGACAAGTAATATAGGGACCGTTAGCAGGGCGGCGGCGATGACCCGTACCGTCTTGCTTTCAAACCGTCGTCCCAAATAGCTCGGCACCGAGAAGTTGCCGAACTTGCGAAAGTACGGGGCGATCAGGATTGCCATGGCGACGAAGCCAGCCGTGATGCCGTTGGCGATGCACCAAGCGTCAAAGCCATTGATGAAAAACAGTCCTGTGAGTGCCACCAACCCTGTGCCGCCAAGCGTTGCGACGGCGAGGCCAAGGCCGGTGAAAAACGCAGGTACGCGGCGACCGGCGGCGAAGAAGTCCAACGGGTCTTCAGTCCAGCTGGCGACACCGATGGCCCCGTATAGCGCTAGTGGCGCCAACAGCGAGGCCCAGCGGACCATGCTCAACGGCAACCCTAGCTGCTCGGCCATCAGCGCCAACAGAGCGAGGGCCAGAAAGGCCGCCAGGAAAATGCTGAAGTAGTTGCCAAGCCGAGGATTAACGAGGCGCGTGCGCTGCAAACTAGACATGCGGAATTCTCTCAGCTGCACTTAGCGTCGTCGCGACTTAGATATCTTCGTTCGCCCCATGCCACCGGTCGACGGCATCCTGTCGGTTGACGAATGACGCGATCGTGATGATCGCGATCAGAATCAGTCCATGCCCAGCCAAAAACAGACCGAGCGGGAAGCCGAAAATGCGGTTTGAGTTGAGCTGCTGGCCATAGATCGGAAACAGGATCATCACCATCAGAAATGGCACTAAGCTGGCCAGCATCTGCCATTTCGTGTGGCGCCAATATGGTTTGCGTTCGCGGCGTTCAATCATTGGTGCTCCGGTGGCGCGCAAAAAAATCAGTCTTGATGGAAGATTTAGCACGAGTTTGTGGTGTGATAGCGACTTCCTCTGAGACAGGCGGGTTTTTCCCAGTCTATAAAGCGATCAGAGACACTGGACCACACATGAAGGTGCCGCTGGTTCCAAGACTTTTGGAGCAGTGGTTGCAGGTACGGAATCTAACGCAGCAAATAATCACTTTTGCCTTTTGGGATTAGCGGCATATAGGTTGCATTCATGTGAGTCTCGCCCCGGGACCTGCAGCTCGCGAATTTGACTGCTTGGAGGAGACATGACTGCGACGCGCCTGATGATCGTAGATGACCATCCGCTGTTCCGTGGCGCGCTCAACCAAGCTTTGGCCGCAGCCATCCAAAGCGCGATGATTTTCGAAGCTGGTTCACTCGACGAACTCGGGACCTTGCTCGCGCAATCGAATGACATCGATCTGATCCTGCTCGATCTCGATATGCCGGGCGTCCAAGGCCTGTCGGGCTTGCTGTATCTGCGGGCGCAGCATCCGGAAATTCCGGTGATGATTATTTCAGCTAGTTCGGATTCGTCGCTGATCCGCCGGGCAATTGAATTCGGTGCGTCCGGCTATGCCCCGAAGTCACTGGCGGTAGAGCGGATCCGTGATGCGGTACGACAGGTGCTCGATGGTGCAATCTGGGTGCCGCCTGATGTCGATTTGGCCGCGAAGCCTGACAAAGAAACGACGGAACTTGTCAATCGGCTGTCAACACTGACACCGCAACAGGTGCGGGTGTTGATGATGCTGGGCGAAGGGCTGCTGAATAAGCAGATCGCCTTCCGGCTGAGTGTTTCCGAAGCAACAATTAAGGCCCATGTGTCGGCCATTTTGCAAAAACTAGCGGTGGATAGCCGGACGCAGGCCGTGATTGCGATCAACCGTATCGGCAAGGCCGATTGGCCAAAATCGGCGGTCTGATTGATCTGGCACGGAGTGTCTGTTGCCTTCAGGGGTAAAGGCTGCACTTGAATTTTTTGTCGCAGCCTCCCACGTAAGCGACGCGGAATTGCGTCGTGCCTCTGGTGGCAATGGCCATTTTGCAGCATCAACCGAGGAGACTATCCCAATGGCGATCCTGAAACGTGGTATGGCCGGTGAACCCGTGCGGCGCATGCAAGAGGCTCTCGATATCGAAAATGCTGATGGCATGTTCGGTCCCCAGACGGAGAAAGCACTGCGCGACTATCAGAAAACCCAAGGTATCGCCGATGACGGCATTGCTGGTCCGGACACCTTCGCTGAATTGGAGCTGTTTGAGCTGATCGAGCTGCGCACTGGCACGTCAGGCGATTGCGTTGAGCGGTTGCAGGTGGCTCTGGGCCTGGATGACGATGGCAAATTTGGTCCCGGCACCGAAAAGGCCGTCAAAGCTTGGCAGGCTTCGCATGGCATGACCGCTGACGGTGTTGTGACACCGCTCATGCTGTCGCAAATGGACATCTTCAAGGACATGATCACGCCGGAAACCCTCAGCTACAGCCGCGTTTCCGATGCGGCGGTCGATGCGTGGAAATCCGCCACTGAAGGCGCACTGCCATCGGCAGCGCCATCGCCCATCGCACCAGCCGCCGCAGCTGCTGCAGCGACGGGCGACATCAAAATGGCCACCGCCAGCATGGCCGGATCACAAAGCATCTGGTCGACGATCAAAAGCGTTTTTGGCAAGTAAGCTTTGGCCTGAACGCTGTAGGATGGGGCGGCCGGACGTTCTGGCCGCCCTTTTTGCGACGGATGCTTGAGGTTTTGGATGCCAGATTGGTTTGCCCATCTGCGGCGGCGGCCCTTGAAGCCAACTTCAACGCCCACCGTCGGGCCGGGGCAGCGGGTTTATGCCATCGGCGATGTGCACGGCTGTTTGGCACAATTGCGGGCATTGAAAGGCCTGATCGCCGCCGACAACGCAGCCCGCGCACCGGCGAACGTGACGCTGGTCTACGTCGGCGACTACATTGATCGCGGTCCTGATTCGAAGGGCGTGTTCGACGAAGTCCGCCAGCCACTGGACGGCATCGGCTCGACGGGGCACCTGAAGGGCAATCACGAAGTGATGCTGAAGCAATTTTTGACCGATCCATTTCGCGCGGTGGACTGGCTAGGCAACGGCGGCCTCGAAACCCTCGCCAGTTTTGGCGTTGACGGTGAGATGGCGAAGCGGGGGCTTGAATTGGAGGCCACGCGCGATGTGCTCATTGCAGCGCTGGGGCCAGATCGGTTGCACTGGTTGCACAACTTGCCGTCGCACATCCACATCGGCGATTACTATTTCTGCCATGCAGGCGTACGTCCGGGCGTTGCGCTTGCCGACCAACGGTCAGTTGATCTGGTTTGGATGCGAGATCCGTTCCTGACATCAAAGAAAGATTTCGGTGCGATCATCGTGCATGGCCACACCCCCGGCGCAGCACCGGAGGTCCGCCCGAACCGCATCAACCTCGACACTGGCTGTTTCGCAACGGGCCGGCTTACCGCCGCTGTGCTCGATGGCGCCGCCGCCGTTGCGTTCCTGTCGACGGCTGGTAGGCTCAACGCTTGAAGTTGGCCGGGGGCACGTTGCGTGATGGAGAAGTCGTCGGACCAGCGCCTGATGATACGGGCGGTGGTCGCGTTGGGAATCACCCAAATTATCGGCTGGGGCACCACCGTCTATGCCCTGGGGGTGTTGGCCAAGCCGATTGCGGCAGATACCGGCTGGCGCTTTGATCTGGTAGTTGGCGGCTTCACCAGTGGGCTGCTGGCCTCAGCGCTGGTCTCGACCTATGTCGGTCGGCTGATTGACCGGCTGGGCGGGCGAAACGTGATGACGCTCGGCTCCGGGGCAATGGCCATGGCGCTGGTCGGCGTTGCCATGGCACCGAATGTGGTCGCCTATCTGGTGGCCTGGGCGGTGCTGGGTGTCGCCATGCGATTTTGCCTCTATGATGCGGCGTTTGCGGCCCTGGTGCAGGTGACGCCATCGCAAGGTCGGCGCGCCATCTCCTATCTCACACTGTTCGGCGGTTTCGCCTCGTCGGTGTTTTGGCCGCTGGGGCATGCGCTGGCCGCCGCCTACGGGTGGCGAACAACATTCCTGATATTTGCTGCGCTCAACTTGGCTGTGTGTCTGCCGTTGCACTGGTTTGGTCTGAGCCAACGGGAGGCCGACCAGCCGGACACCCCAGCGGCCCCCACGGCGTCCAGCAGTGAGACTGTTGCGGCGGTTTCGGCCCCGTCCTTGACGGTCGAACTGGCAGGCCGCGCCCGGCATCTGGCGATGGCATTGTTTGCCGTCGTTATGTCAGCTTGCGCATTTGTGTTTGGCGCCCTGGCGGTGCTGTTGCCCGCTCTGCTTGAAGCCAATGGCGTGTCGGCGGCAGCTGCTGTCACTCTAGCGGCAATCAAAGGTGCGGCCCAGGTGGGCGGGCGATTTGCCGATATTGTCTACGGCCAAGCCTTGGCACCGCTGCATCTCGGTCGGATTGCCGTTGGTCTGTTGCCGTTGTCGTTTGCGGTCTTCTACTTGTTCCCGGCCCACTTCGGCACGGCGCTGGCGTTCACAATCCTGTTCGGCATCTCCAACGGCCTCGTCACCATCGTTCGCGGTGCCGTGCCGTTGGCGTTGTTTGGCAACAAGGGCTATGGCGAAATCCTTGGGTTGCTCGCCACACCGTACCTGCTGCTGAACGCCACCGCGCCCGTGGTGATCGCGCTGGTGGTCGAACGTTGGGGGTACGGCGGCGCCCAGAACCTGATGTTCGCGGTGGGTGTGATTGCCATCATCACGCTGGAAGTGCTGATCCGCTGGCATGGGCGACGCCAGCCGGCTCAGCCGCGGTAGCGGTTGTCGCGGTATAGCCGCAGCCCGAATTGCCCGGCCACAGTGGCGCGGGCGGCTTCAACCTCGGTCCGCATCTGCCGTGGCAGCGATGTCAGCGCCGTTGGTGGAACATGATGGTTGGGCGGCATCAGCAGCGGCGCGGCCAGCGCTGCAAACGTCATGTCGGTCGCGGAAAATTGGTCTCCGAGCAAGTATTTGCGGCCGTCGCTCAGGGTATGCTCAACCTCAGCGAATGCCTTTTGGATCTCTCCGTAGGCCTCAGACGCTGATGTCGGTGTGATCGCCATCATCGTCCGGACACGGCTTTCCAGTTTCGAGAAAATGAGCGGAAATAGCCAGCGCTCCCAAAACGGCACCCCATGCGTCCAGGGCGCGCGGGCCAGCTCCGGCGTCAGGATGTACGAATAGCCCCAGCGGCGCGTCTGGACGCCGACGACGTCGTTGAACAAGGCCTCGAGTTCCGTGGCGTTGGCGCGATCTGGCGGATACAACTTGTCGGGAAAGCGCTGGTCGAGGAAACGGAGGATCGTATCAGAATCCTGAATCGGGCCGATGTCCGTCGCCAGCACCGGCACGGCACCGCCGCCATGCTTCTTGGTAGCGCTGCGATGGAACGGCGGCATGTGCGGCCGCTCAACATAGGCCACCCCAAGGTGATCAAGCGCCCACCGCACCTTCTCGCAATAGTGGCTGATCGGAATCGTGATCAGCTCAAACGGGCGCGGCTCTGCCATCAAACCGCGACCTGCGTACCCACTTCCACCACCCGGTCAGTTGGGATCTGGAAGTACGTCGTCGCATCCTGGGCGCTACCAGCCAAGGCAATGAACAGCTGCTCCTGCCAAGCTGGCAGTTCCGACTTTGTCGTCGGTCGCAAGGAACGGCGCGACAGGAAGAACGAAGTGGCGGCCATCTCGATGTTGAGATCGCGCTTCCGGCACAGCGTTAGCACCTTCGGAACGCTCGGTGTTTCCATGAACCCGAACGACGCCGTGACGCGGATAAAGCCATCCGACAGCTTATCGATGTGGATACGCTCGCTGTTGAGCACGCGGGGACTGTCCGCGACTTTAATCGACAAGATGATGTTACGCTCATGAAGCACGCGGTTATGCTTCAGGTTATGCATCAAGGCAGTCGGCGCGGCAGTCGGATCGCTGGTCAGGAACACAGCGGTTCCCGGCACGCGGTGCGGTGGTTTTGACTCCAGTTTGCGGATCAGCCAATCCAGATCGGCTTCGTTTTTGCGGGTTTCCTTGGCCAGCACTTGCGAGCCCTTGAACCACGTCAACATGATGATTGAGGTGGTCAGCGCGATCATGATCGGGAACCAGCCGCCATCGAGCACTTTGACCATGTTGGCGGTCAGAAAGGCCTGCTCGATCAACGCCAGTGGCAGAATGGTCAGAGCCGCTTTCCAAAGTGGCCATTTCCAGTATTTCCAGACCACGAAGAACGCCATCAAGCTATCAATCACCATCGCTGCGGTAACGGAGATGCCATAGGCGGCAGCGAGGTTCGATGATGACTTGAACAGGAAAACGACCGCCAGCACGCACGCCAGCAACAGCCAGTTAACACGCGGCAGATAGATCTGACCTGCCATGTTCTCCGACGTGTGCTTGATCGCGAGCCGAGGCAGCAAGCCGAGCTGTACGGCCTGGCGGGTCAGCGAAAACGCGCCGGTAATTACGGCTTGACTGGCAATCACGGTGGCAATCGTTGCTAGAATGATCATCGGGATCAACGCCCACTCCGGATAAAGCTTGTAGAATGGGTTGAACAGCTTCTCGTCGAGCAGCTTCGGGTTCGACAGAACGAGCGCACCTTGGCCGAGATAGTTGAGCACCAGGCACGGCAACACCACAGCAAGCCAGGCAAATTGGATCGGCTTGCGACCGAAATGGCCGAGGTCGGCGTACAAAGCTTCCGCGCCGGTCACTGCCAGGAACACCAACCCCATAATGGTCAGGCCGATTAGCCCGTGCGACCCGATAAACTTGATCCCAGGCCACGGATTGAATGCTGCCAGCACCGACGGGTTTTGGACGAGATGAACGAGCCCACCGAGCCCCATCACCAGAAACCAGAGCAGCGTGATCGGGCCAAAAAACGTAGCGACTTTGGCGGTGCCGCGGGATTGCACGGCGAATATACCGATCAAGATCA
>JAYSVA010000123.1:0-1937 GCA_043718785.1 Hyphomicrobiaceae bacterium | reverse complement strand
GGGCTTCGGCCATGCGGTCCTCCTCGCGAATCGAAAGGACCTGCATAGATTCAGCATTCTCCCCGCCTGTCACCTACAGATTCATGCAATCGCCCTGCACAGATCGATCTCTGCGCTTGTTTTCGCCGCAGTCCCAGGCCACATAGCCAGCCGGATGCGGCCACCACTGATTTGCAGGCCGACGCAGAAGTAGGAGTGCCACGACTATGACGGTGAAGTTCATTGCACTTTGGGGCATCACGGCCATTGTGTCTGCTGTGCTCGCGGGCATTTTGGCGGGCATCAAGCGGCGGGACCATTCGTTCTGGGCTGCCTGGTCGTTCATCGTGCCGCCGATGCTGCTGATCCTGCTGTGCTTGCCGAAGAACCACGGCCCCAAGCCACGCCGTCCTGACGGTCATCATCGCGACGAGCCGTTCCTGTAATTGCTACGATGACGTTTGCAAACAAACAGGCGGAGCACGAATGCTCCGCCTGCTTGCTTTCAGATTATGTCGCAGGTTAGATTACTGTGCATTCGCCGTCTGTGAACCGGATGATTTAATCGTCTTGCCGGCGCTATGATCTGCAATCACTTGCTTGATCTGGATCGATGCACCTTTGGCAGCGTCATCGGCATTCTGGCCCCAGGTGCCGCTCAGGTGTCCCTTGGGAATATCGTTATTCTGCGTCACCGTAGCGATCCGGGTGCCCTTTGGATCATTGACGATCCAGTCGATGGCAACCGATTCGTTACCGTCGGGCTTGGCTTTGATCTTCACCTCAGCCAGAACCCGGTAGGTCCCAGCCGTCGCGTCCGTTACGTCGACACCCTTCACCGACAGTTCGCGCTTCATCGCGCTCGACAGCGCCGCGTTGCCATCGCCCGGAGCCCCCGAGACTTTCGGGCTAGCCACGGATATCTTATTGCCAGTTGCAGCCAATGTCGTTGCCGAAGCTGATGTTGTTGCTGATGCCTGCTGCACGAGGCCGGTTGGACCACCTGTAGCAGGGGCCGCTGCTATAGCAGCTGGAGCCGCAGCGGCGCTTGGAGCCGGTACAGTCGCCAACCAGGTGCCAAAGGAAGCTGAGGTCTTATCGGAGACGCTTTGCACCACAGCAGCGTTGACGCCGGCCCAGGCATCCTTGCCGCTAGCGCCGCTGACCATCTCTTCGCCGGTGATCCGATGCACGCGCTTGCCGGTGTTATCCGTCACGTCCCAAATGTAGGACACCTTGGTTGCGGCCTTTTCCTTGGCAGCGACGACATAGCCGCGCAGCGTGTAGTCGACCTTCTCGCTCGGAGATTTGGCGATGGTCACGCGTTGGCGCTCGATTGATGATGTCAACTGGGCGGTAATCTGCTTGGCAATGGCATCGGGCGCGCCGATTACTGGAGCCAGTGCTAGGCGCGTTGGCGCGGACTGTGGTGCCGCCTGAACTGGTGCTAAAGCCTGAGCCCCCGGTGTTGCGTCGCCGCCGAACATCCCGGTGCTGGTCTCACAACCAGCCAATGCTACGGTACAAACGCCAACAAGCGCTCCCCGCAGGAAGCCGAATTTGCCGAAAAATTTTGGATTCGCAGCCGTCGAAACGAACATGTCTGACGCCGCAGCAGCGTTGGTCGCCATGATGACGCCCCCCTTAATTGAATATCCGCTGAATCCGGCGACCATCATACTTACAGTGTGGTCTAAGTTACGCCCCGGTTTGACTAACTTATCGCCAACTTACATAGCGGCACGCACAGCGTCTAGCGGACGCCTGAACAAATCTGCAACTAAACCTAACGCCACAAGGGGTTAGTCGCCGCATTTCTGTTGATTGGGCAATTAGGTCACCATGATCGCGGAGATCTGGCGGCCATAATCCTGCTCTTTTCGGTGCGTCGTGCGCCTGAAACTAAAGAATTTCGATTCGTTTTCGTAGGTGCAGAGCGAAACCCGTTCAGTTGTACC
>JAYSVA010000122.1:0-9772 GCA_043718785.1 Hyphomicrobiaceae bacterium | reverse complement strand
TCGGCTGGATCGCGGCAGGCCTGATCGCCAACGTCATCTTTATCGGCGGCGTTCAGGTCGGCAGCATTCCCATTGTACCGAAACTCGGCTTCATCATTTCATCGACCATCCTGTTCATCTGCACCGCCCGTGCGTTCATGAGCGAACAACCCGTCCGCGATGCCGCCATCGGCTTGACGCTGGCCCTGTTGGCCTATGTCGGCTTTGACCGGGTGCTCGGCTACAAAATCGGCTCCGGCCTGATCGAGGCGCTGCTCTAATGGACACCCTCGCCCAACTGATGCAGGGGTTCGCCGTCGCCCTGACGCCGATCAACCTAATGTGGTGCTTCGTTGGCGTGTTCGTGGGCACCGCCATCGGCGTGCTGCCGGGCCTGGGGCCAGCCCTCACCATCGCACTGCTGCTGCCGCTGACCTACAAGGTTGATGCGACCGCCGCATTTATCCTGTTTGCTGGCATCTATTACGGTGCCATGTACGGGGGATCGACGACGTCGATCCTGCTCAATACTCCCGGCGAAAGCGCCTCCATCGTTACGGCGATGGAAGGCAACAAAATGGCCAAGAAGGGGCGGGCCGGGGCTGCCCTCTCAACGGCGGCCATCGGCTCTTTTGTTGCGGGCACTATTGGCACTATTGGCATCACATTTATCGCCGAACCCGTGGTCAACTTCGCGCTGCGGTTCGGGCCGGCTGAGTACTTCTCACTGATGGTGCTGGCATTCGTCACGGTATCAGCGGTCCTCGGCAACTCAGCCGTGCGCGGCTTAACAAGCCTAGCACTCGGCATTTTCTTCGGCTTGATCGGCATCGATTTGCAAACCGGGCAGCCTCGCTTCTGGTTTGGCGTGCAGGAACTAAGCGATGGCATCAACGTCATCGTCGTCGCCGTTGGTCTATTTGCTGTTGGCGAGACGCTTTATCTGGCCGCCAAACGGAAACGTCCAGGTGGTCCCGACGTGATCGAGGTCAAGGACTCGATCTGGATGACTAAGGCGGACTGGTCGCGTAGCTGGAAGCCTTGGTTGCGTGGCTCGGCCATTGGCTTTCCCATTGGCGCGATGCCTGCGGGCGGGGCCGAGATCCCGACGTTCCTGTCGTACTACATGGAAAAGAAGCTCTCAAAACACCCGGAGGAATTCGGTCACGGCGCGATTGAAGGTGTGGCTGGACCTGAAGCCGCCAACAACGCGTCCGCGGCCGGTGTGCTGGTGCCGATGCTGGCACTCGGTCTGCCAACGTCAGCGACGGCCGCTATCATGCTGTCTGCGTTCCAGAGCTATGGGATCACACCCGGCCCAATGCTGCTGCAGCAGCAGCCTGCGCTGGTCTGGGGCTTGATCGCCAGCCTGTATATCGCCAACGTGATGCTACTCGTTCTCAACCTGCCGCTAGTGGCGTTGTGGGTGAAGATGCTGCGCATTCCGGAGCCACTGCTGTATGGCGGCATTCTCATCTTCGCGACCATTGGCACCTACGGCATCAGCCAGAGCATGGTTGATCTGATACTGCTCTATATCGTCGGCGGCATCGGCTTTTTGATGCGTCGGTTTGATTTCCCCACAGCGCCCGTCATTATCGGCATGATCCTGGGGCCGCTGGCGGAGCAGAACTTCCGACAGGCCATGACGATCAGTCAGGGTGATCTCTCCGTGCTACTAACGCGCCCGTTGTCGCTGACATTGTTGGTACTCGCGGCACTGGCGTTGCTCGGACCGCACCTTTACCGGCTGGCGAAACGCTGACAGCACTGGCAAAGGCCCCTTTTGGAAACCCGACCGCTCGGCTCATGTTACGCAAAAATTAACCGGATCAGCGTCAACCTTCGGAGACCTCCATCGATCCGACCCAGGTGCCTCATGATCCAGCGATACTACGCCGATGATGACCTGCTGCGAGTGCCGCACATCGCGCTGTTGCTATTGGGTGTATCGTTAATTGCCGGTGGCATTTACATGGGCTACGATACGCCGCTCGGCTTGTTTTCCCAACCCATGGGCATGGACTTCTACTGTTTCTGGTCGGCCGGTCGCCTCGCCATTGAAGGCCGGGTGCTCGACATTTTCGATCCGAAGGTACTCGCGACATTCCAGCAGTCTGCCCTTGGTGCACCAGAGGGCTGGTCACTCCCATGGTTCTACCCACCGCTACTGCTGTTGTTCATTTCAGCGGGCTTCGCTCTGCTGCCTTACAAGCTCGCGTACTTCGCCTATCTGCTGATTTCGATCGGTGGATACTATGCGCTGACCCGCCGATATTTCCCGACGCTGAAGCCGCTTTATATCCTCTCGTTTCCGGCGTTTTGGTTTAATCTTCTATCCGGCCAGAACGGCCTGTTGTCGGCGGTCATTCTGATAGGCGGTCTGCTCGCCATGACTCCGAGGCCCCTGATCGGCGGTTTGATCTTAGCAGCACTCAGCTTCAAACCGCAGCTGTGCTTTGCACTACCCGTTTTCCTGCTGGTTGAACGCCGCTGGCAGACCATCTTTGCGGGTGCTCTGGCGTTGCTGGCACTGGTTCTGGCGGCCACAGCAGCCTGGGGACCAGCCGTCTGGTCAGCTTTTACCAATGGATTACAAGTGGCGCAGGACTTCAACCAACTCGGCACCAAAGTTCGACCGGAAAGCCTCGCCCACCTCTACGGAACACTTAAGACCGTCGGGTTCGCTCATCACACTGCAATGGTGGCGAACTATGTCTTTGCTGCGTTGGCGTTTTGTGTAGGACTGCGCATTTTCCTTCGGACAGCGGATCAGTCGATCAAGTTCTCAATCATCATTCTAAGCACCCTGCTCCTATCACCCCACTTGATGCACTACGATTTGGTGGTGACTGGTGCCGTGATTGCCTGGCTTTGGCCGCGGGAGAACCTCCGTACGGCGCTGGTTATCCTCTGGTGGGCACCCGTCATGTGGCCATTTGTTGCCAAATTGGGCATTCCCCAGCTCCCGCTCGCAACGGCCTTGCTGCTCTTCCATCTCAACAAAGAGGTTTCGGAAACGAGCGACACCGGAAACTCGGTTGAACTCCGGCCGGCAACTGCTCGCTGAACCATCACATAATCGAGCCAGTACAAAAAAGGGGGTGGCATCGCAGCCACCCCCTCTTTCTCCCTAGACCCGGAGCTTGGATGCCCCTTTTTCTACACGGCCCTTTTGACTTGGTCCGGTAGTCCCTGCTCGACGGCCCTATTCAGCGGCCTGCCGATAATTCTTGGCGTACTGCATCAACGCATCGTCCGGCACCGGCTTAATCGGCGCAAACGTTTGATGCGCAATCCAATCTGGCCTAGTTGGCTTGCGGATATAGTTCGAAACAGCGTTCAACGTGAGGTACACGATTTTCCGGCTGTAGGGAGTGATATTCCCAGATGAGCCGTGGACAAGATTGCCGTGGAACATCAATACCCCACCAGGCTTACCAGTCGGCGCAATAATCCCGCCTTCATTGACCAGTTTCTCGACCGTAGCATTGTCGAGGGTCCACAGTGGATAGCTGGTGGTGCCTTTGTCGTGTCCAGCCGCGAAAACGCCCTGCTTATGGCTCTTCGGAACCAGCATCAGCGGTCCATTGATTGGCAGCACCTCATCCAGAAACACGGCGATGTTCATCGCCTTGGCTTCAGGCATGCCGTCATCGCGGGCCCACGTACCGAAGTCCTGGTGCCATTGCCAGACATCGCCGTCGAATTTGGCTTTGGCGTTGATTTTGAATTGATGCATGTAAAGCTGCTCACCGAACAACTGCTCCACCGGCTCGATCAGGCGCGGATGGGCACCGAGAATGCGGAAGGCTTCGTTATACGTGTGCGCGGCGAACGCCGTGCGTGGTGCGCCGGACTTCTCGCGCCAGACCTGCGGGCGGTCTTGATCGTAGATGCCTTCGGCCTCGGTGCGGAGTGCTGCGACCTCTATCTCGGAGAAACAATTGGGCAGGAACAAATACCCATCGTCGTCAAACTGCTTGATCTGCTGTGCGGTCAGTTTCATGGCATGCCTCGCTCATCGTTATGTGCTGAACTCTTCAGTGTTTGCTCGAAAACCGACTCGAGCCGTCGTGCCGTATCGTCGCCGGCCTTGTCTGCATGTGTCCGGGCAAGCTTTCCCGCTCGCTCTGAATCACCCTCTAAAATGGCCTGCAATATTGCATTGTGTTCGCCCCAAACCAAACGACGCCGGGTGCCGCCGCGCAGGACCAACCCCATTGAACGCCGGAAGTGAGGCCATTGCTCGGCCACAGTCTCACTGATCGCAGCGTTGCCCGATAAGCGGTAGATCGCCGAATGGAAGTTGACGTCAGCATCAATAAGCGCCGCAATTGACGGATCGGAGCCAAGACCTAGGCCTGCCTGTAGATGCCCTGTTACTTCCGCGCGCTCACGTTTGGATACGGTGCCTGCCTGCACGCGCTGGGCGCTGAGTTGGGCCGCGAGTACATCCAGTGCCGCGCGGACTTGGTACAGTTGGCGAACTCGACTGGCATCGATACTCGATACGGCCAAGCCCTTACGGCCATGCTCAATCAATAACCCACGCCGTTTCAATACTTGCAGCGCATGACTGACGGGCTGGCGCGACACACCAAGCATGTCGGCTGCACTCTCTTGGGTCAGCCGCGTGCCCGGCGGCAACGTGCCTTCGACGATAGCCGCAAGCAGCGTATCATGCACCTGATCGATCAAAGCCGGTTGCTGGTCTAATTGAAGTTGGATCATGCAGCTCGTTTAACATTTCGGAATTCCGAATTCAAGCGGGCACGATCCGGAATCTGTATCAACCGAGCCGAGCATTGATAGCCGCTAGCGCCTTTGAACCGGGGCAAAGTTCTGACATCGGGATGGCATTCAGCGCACGCGCATCGGTGCCGATGATGCTGTGCAGGTCCTGCTGAATCTCATTGACGTAAAGCAGGCCCGTCGTGACTTCACCGCGCGCAGCCCCCTTCCGGATCGTCATCAGCGCGGCATCGGCGTCGCGTGGGTCATGGCTCCCGTCGAGTTTGTTCAGCATCAGCTTCGAGCCGTCGTGCATGGTGACGGCTATCGACGTTCCCTCGGCGTACTCGGCTGTGATTTCCTCGGCATGCGGCACGTAATCAAGCTTATCGATGGCTTGGTTGTGGGCGCGGACATAGTCGTAGCTCTTGGTCGAGGCGCTGTGGTTGTTGAACGTCACACACGGGCTCGCGACATCAATGAACGAGAAGCCCTGGTAGCGGATCGCCGCTTGGATCAACGGCACGAGCTGCTTCTTGTCCCCAGAGAACGAGCGCGCCACGAAGCCCGCACCGAGCTGGATGGCCATCTGGCAGAGATCAATTGCCTCGAACGTGTTCGCCTCGCCCTTCTTCGATGGCGAGTTCTTATCGTTCGTGGCCGAGAACTGGCCCTTGGTCAGGCCATAGCAGCCATTGTTCATGACGATGTACGTCATGTTCAGCTTGCGGCGGACAGCGTGGGCGAACTGGCCGAAGCCAATCGACGCGGTATCACCATCACCGGACACTCCGAGATAAACGAGGTCGCGGTTGGCGAGGCTCGCGCCAGTGGTCACCGACGGCATCCGTCCATGCACACTGTTGAAGCCATGGCTGCGGCCGAGGAAATACGTCGGCGTTTTCGATGAACAGCCGATTCCCGACACCTTAGCGATGCGGTGCGCCGGCAGGTCGAGCTCAAAACACGCCTCGACAATTGCCGCTGTGATGCTGTCATGCCCGCACCCCGCGCACAGGGTCGACATCGAACCTTCGTAGTCGCGTCGGGTCAGGCCGAGGGCATTGCGCGGCAGGTTCGGGTGATGGGCGATTGGCTTGGAGATGTAGGACATTGTTGGTGGCCTCAAGTCAGATTATTTTTCGGAGTCTATCCCTCAAGCATCCACATACTCCGCCAAGCTCGTGGGAGCAGGCACCGGATCACCGTCTTCCTTCAACCCGTCGATATGCATCGTGATCGCTTCGCGGATGGCGGTTTCGACTTCGGCAACGGTGGAACCAGTGGCGACGCATCCTGGCAAGTCAGGTACATAGGCCGAGTAGTTGCGTGCGGTTTTCTCGATGACAACTGCATAACGCATCATGGACGCTCCTTCAGTCCGGCCTGCTTCAAAATACTGTTCAAGGTTCCTGGCGCTATGTCGTCACTGGGCTTTCCTGCAACCGTAACACGTCCCGGCTTGGTTGGATGCTTGAATTGCCGATGGCTTCCCTTCGTCACTACATGCACCCAACCATCATCTTTCAGTCGATCTAGCACTTCTCGAACCGTCGCCATCCTGCCCACTCATGCTATTCCGCCGCAATTTTCCCCGCCCCATCGCCGCCAGAACCGCCCCGGCCACAAAGTCCGCCGTCATCGGCGTGCCGTCGTAGCTCAGCACTGAGACCAACTTATCCTGCGGCACCTGGGCTTCGATCATCAGCAGCGAGCGCATCTGCGCGTCGCGATTCATTTCGACGACGAAGATCTGATCGTGTACTTTGCAGAACGCTTTCACCTCGTCGGTAAACGGGAACGAGCGGATGCGCATGGCGTTGAGCTTGAGGCAGTCCGCATCGAGTTGATCGAGCGCCTCCAGAACTGCCGGGCGGGTCGAGCCGAAATAAATCACACCGGTCTTGGCAGCTTTGTGCCTGATATCGACGACCGGCTTCGGCACCAGCGTTTTCGCGGTTTCGAACTTACGGCTGATGCGGTCCATGTTGGCGGCGTTGACAACGCCGTCCTCGGTGTACTTCGCGTATTCGTCGTGGCTGGTACCGCGGGTGAAGAATGCACCTTTCGTCGGGTGGGTGCCCGGCAACGTGCGATACGGCACACCATCGCCGTCGGCATCGCGGTAGCGGCCCCAGTCCTTGGCGGCGTCAAGTCCGGCGGCGTCCAGCACCTTGCCACGATCATGAACCTTGGCATCATCCCACTCAAAGGGATCGCAGACCCAGTCGTTCATGCCAATGTCGAGATCGCTCATGACTATGACCGGCTGCTGCAGGCGTTCAGCGAGGTCAAACGCTTCGGCACCGAACATAAAGCATTCAGTTGGGTCGGCGGGGAACAGCAGCACGTGCTTTTTGTCGCCGTGGCTGGCGTAAGCGCAGGCCATCACGTCGGATTGCTGGGTGCGCGTCGGCATGCCTGTCGAAGGACCGCCGCGCTGAATGTTGAACAGCACAACCGGCACCTCGGCGAAGTAGGCGAGACCGAGGAACTCGCTCATCAACGAGATGCCCGGGCCCGAGGTGGCGGTGAATGCCCGCGCGCCGTTCCACCCAGCGCCGATGGCCATACCGATGGCGGCCAGTTCGTCCTCGGCCTGGACGATTGCGACGCGCTTGGTCTTGTCGGGGTTGGTGCGCAGGCGGTTGGAATAACTCTCAAATGCCTCGGGCAGCGACGTAGACGGCGTGATCGGGTACCACGCACAAACCGTCGCCCCGGCGTACACAGCCCCTAGACCACCAGCGCTGTTGCCTGTGGTAAAAATCTTACCCTTGGCGGAGTTCGCCGGGCGCACGGATATGGGCAGCGGACAATCAAAGTGACTGCGGGCATAGGCACGGCCCAGTTCGACTGCTTTCATGTTCTCGGCGAGCAGCTTTTCCTTGCCCTTGAGCTGGTCACCGATGACGCCTTCAAGCGCCGTCATGTCAATGGTCAGCAGCTCCGTCAGCGCGCCGACATAGACCATGTTCTTGAACAGCTGGCGCTGGCGCGGATCGGCCCAAACCTTGGCGCAGATCTCGGCGATGGGGATGCTGAGCACGCGGATGTCATCGCGGCCCCAGTTGCGCGGCAGCGAGCTGTCGTACAGCAGCCAGCCACCCGGCACGATCTCAGCGAGATCCTGCTGGAACGTCTGCGGGTTCATCGCCACCATGAAGTCGATGCCGTCACGCCGGGCCAGATAGCCCTTCTCGGAGACGCGCACCTCGTACCAGGTGGCAAGGCCCTGGATGTTCGACGGGAAGATGTTCTTCGCCGACACCGGAATGCCCATGCGGAAGAACGTCTTGGCGACGATGGTGTTCGCCGACGCCGAGCCCGACCCATTCACGGTCGCGAATTTGATGACGAAGTCGTTGATGCCGGTCATGGGTTGGGCCCAGTTATCGTTTTAGTTTTTTGCTGATCAGTTTGGGATCGCGGGTTTGGCGTATGACGGCGAGGATCGTGACCTCTTCGTTATCCGCCGTGTAATAAACCGAGTAGGGGAACCCTTGCACTAAGGCCCTATGGACCTCTTCAGAATACGGCGGGTAACGGCTTGGCCCATCGGCGATCCTCGCGAAGACACGGTCAACCGCAAAGATGAAGCGGTCTCCTAGTCTGAGCTCCCGCACTTGATACCAAGCCCGGATCTCCGCGAGGTCGTCCTCTGCTTCGGGATTGGTGATCACGCGATGGGTCATCTCGCGAGCAGCCTCTCGCGCACCACCGCCCAAGGCTCGCCACGGTTCGGATCAGCACGATGTGCGGCCAGCCGCTCAGCAACGATTTCCCTGTGCCAATCTGGCGGGTCCAGCTCGTCGTCGAGCGATGCCTGGATGGCTTCGACGATGGCTAGGCGATCCTCGACGGGAAGCGCCAAAATCTTGTCGAGATTGATGTCTTTGACTGTGATCATGATTACCTACCTCCGCATTCCAATTGAGCCTACCCCCAACCCTCAACCCAAATACGCATTGTGGTGCGTCAGGCACGCCTTACTTGCCTGGGCCTCAGCGTACAGGAACTTCTGCATGTCCCAGGCGCCGGTGGGGCAGCGCTCGGCGCACAGGCCGCAGTGCAGACACACGTCTTCGTCCTTCACCATCACGCGCTGGGTCTTCAGCAATTGGCTCACATACAAATCCTGCGACGTGTTGACCGCCGGTGCCTGCAGCCGTGTGCGCAGGTCGGCCTCTTCGCCGTTGGCGGTGAAGGTGATGCAGTCCATCGGGCAGATGTCGACGCAGGCGTCGCACTCGATGCACAGCTTTTCGGCAAACACCGTCTGCACGTCGCAGTTCAGGCAACGCTCGGCTTCCTTGAAAGCCGTGGGCAGATCGAAACCCAATTCGACTTCAACCTTGATGCTGGAAAGCGCCTTTTCTGCGTTGGCCCATGGCACCTTAAAGCGATGGTCGTTACTGGGTGAGTTGGCGTAGCTCCACTCGTGGATGCCCATCTTTTGCGACACCAGGTTCACGTGCGGCGGCGGCCGGTGACTCAGCGATTCGCCGTGCAGATAACGGTCGATCGACACCGCCGCTTCGTGGCCATGGGCCACCGCGGTGATGATGTTCTTGGGGCCGAACGCGGCGTCACCGCCAAAGAACACCTGCGGCACGGTCGACTGAAAGGTCTTGGCGTCCAACTCCGGCAAACCCCACTGATCAAAGGTGATGCCGCTGTCGCGTTCGATCCACGGAAAGGAGTTTTCCTGGCCCACGGCCACCAGCACTTCGTCGCAATCGATCACCACGTCAGGCTCGCCGGTGGGCACCAGGCTGCGGCGGCCTTGCTCGTCGTAGACGGCCTTGACCACCTCGAAGCTCATGCCCACCAAGACCCCGGCCTGCAGCACAAAAGCCTTGGGCACATGGAAGTTGATGATCGGAATGCCTTCGTGCTGGGCGTCTTCTTTTTCCCAAGGCGATGCCTTCATTTCTTCAAAGCCTGAACGCACCACCACCTTGACGCTGTCAGCGCCCAGCCGGCGCGCGGATCGGCAGCAGTCCATCGCCGTGTTGCCACCGCCCAGCACGATGACGCGCTTCTTGACGCGGGTGAC
>JAYSVA010000121.1:0-9774 GCA_043718785.1 Hyphomicrobiaceae bacterium | reverse complement strand
GGTTTGGGTGATTCGGCCATGCACTGACCGAATCAGAAAACCAGGCCTCAAGGAATCGTAAACACGCCACACCTGCCCGGTGTTTTGCCCCTGTTACGGCGGTACCAGCTAACCGCATGGGCCACGGTGTTTATTCTGCCGCCGAACTTAAAACCATGCAGGAAGTTATCACGCTGGTCGTGTTCGTTGGTTTCGCGGCACTCTATCTCAACGAGCCGCTGGGCTGGAACCACGCTGTCGGCTTCAGCCTGATCGCGGCGGGTGCATGCTTCATCTTCTATGGCCGCGCTTGAGGCTGGCGCAATCATCGTTGTTGAGTTTGCCGCCTTCCCCTCTGTCGCGGCTCATGCTAGCTCCGCTCTGAAATCGTCTGCCGCGTTGATCTCTAGCAATGGCGGCCTGCGACGCATTTCAACACGACATCAGGAGCCGCCGATGGCCCCCACCCCTTCCAAGCCGACCAAATACGCTCCAACCAACGTCGACTCGGCGCTGAATAGTTTCGAAACCCGCGTTGG
The DNA here is from genome assembly GCA_043718785.1 of Hyphomicrobiaceae bacterium. Lineage (GTDB taxonomy): Bacteria > Pseudomonadota > Alphaproteobacteria > Rhizobiales > Hyphomicrobiaceae > JAYSVA01. The sequence continues at coordinate 9,256 of JAYSVA010000121.1, read as the reverse complement.
TTTGACTTTCGACGACGTGCTGCTGATCCCGCAGGCTTCCGACGTGATGCCCGGTCAGGTCAATGTCGGCACGCGCGTCACCAAGACCATTTCACTGAACATTCCGATCATTTCGTCGGCCATGGACACAGTGACGGAGGGCAATCTGGCGATTGCTATGGCGCAAGCTGGCGGCATCGGCGTCATTCACCGCAACTTGACGCCGGAGTTGCAGGCCCGTGAAGTCGAGCGGGTGAAGAAGTTCGAAAGTGGCATGGTGATCAACCCGGTGACGATTTCGCCAACTGCAACGCTCGCCGAAGCCCGCGCGCTGATGGTGAAGCATGCGATCTCGTCGATCCCGGTGGTCGAGCCGGCCAAGGGTAGCGAACGCAACGGCAAACTCGTCGGCATTTTGACAAACCGCGACGTGCGCTTCGCCACCAACCCGGCGACCCCTGTCACCGAACTCATGACCAAGGACCGGCTGGTGACGGTCAAAGCTGGTGTCGACCGTGCCGAAGCAATGAAGCTGCTGCATCAGAACCGCATTGAGAAACTGCTGGTCGTTGATGAGTCTTTCCGCTGCGTCGGTCTGATCACAGTTAAGGATATCGAGAAGGCGGAGCGTTACCCGCACGCGTGTAAGGATGAGCAGGGCCGCCTTCGGGCCGCTGCCGCTACCAGCGTAGGCGACGACGGGTTCGAGCGCGCAGAGCGCCTGATTGCCGCCGGTTGCGATCTGATTGTCGTCGATACCGCGCACGGCCATTCTGCTCATGTTCTTGAGGTTGTAAGGCGCATCAAGAAACTTTCGAACCGGACGCAGATTATCGCTGGCAACGTCGCCACCGGCGATGCCACCCGCGCGCTGATCGAAGCTGGTGCCGACGCCATTAAGGTCGGCATCGGCCCCGGCTCGATCTGCACCACCCGCATCGTCGCGGGCGTTGGCGTGCCGCAGCTGACCGCGATCCTCGATTGCGTCGCCGCTGCCCGCGCCTCCGACACGCCGATCATAGCTGATGGCGGCGTCAAATTCTCGGGCGATGTGACCAAGGCGCTGGCGGCTGGTGCCGAGTGCGTGATGGTCGGCTCGCTGCTGGCTGGCACGGATGAGAGTCCCGGCGAGACGTATCTTTACCAGGGGCGCAGCTACAAGTCGTACCGTGGCATGGGCTCGGTCGGCGCGATGGCACGTGGCTCGGCGGACCGCTATTTCCAGCAGGAAGTCAAAGACACGCTGAAGCTGGTGCCGGAAGGAGTCGAGGGGCAGGTCGCTTACAAGGGGCCTGTTGGCGCCGTTGTGCATCAGTTGGTCGGCGGTTTGCGCGCAGGCATGGGTTATCTCGGTGCCAGCAACCTTACGGAATTGCGCGAGCGTGCGCAGTTCATCCGCATCTCGCCGGCCGCCATGCGCGAAAGCCATACCCACTCCATCGGCATCACCCGCGAAAGCCCGAACTATCCAGGGAATGGCTGATCACCGTGCCAGATGATCGCTTCGAGTGGGACGATGCCAAGGCGCACGTCAACAGGCGTAAGCACGGCGTTTCGTTTGATGTGGCTTGCGAGGCATTCGATGATCCGAGCGGTTTCGATGAGATCGATGACGATCCTGACGAAGAACGTTGGATTAGGACTGGGATGACCAGTTCAGGTATACTCGTTGTCATCAATATTGAACGCGGACATCGTATCCGAATCATCTCAGCCCGTAGGGCCAACCGACATGAGCAAGACGACTACCACCGGCAAGCGCATACTTAAGGGCGACGTCTGGCATGACGACAATGGCCCGATTGCTGGTTATCCCGACGCGTGGGACCCGCCAATGACGGACGCAGAAATCACGGAAGCGGCGCTGTCCGACCCTGACAATCAACCGCTGACTTCTGAGCAGTTATCCGGCATGCGCCGTGTCGCCCGGGCCAAATTCATCCGCCAAAAACTTGGCCTGAGCCAAGAGGACTTTGCCACACGCTTCCGTATCCCACTTAGTTTGCTGCGCGACTGGGAGCTGCATCGGAGCAAGCCTGACGACGCCACGATGGCTTACTTGCAGGTGATCGAGCGCGCGCCGGAAACAGTTGAGTGGGCGCTCAAGGCAAAGGCTGCTTAGTGTTCTACACCGCAGCGATGAGTGAACGAGATGGACTCATGAACCAGAACCTGATCCTGCTGCCTGTGTTTGGGCAGGTGTTTTTGACGTTTGCCGTGCTGGTGGTGATGGGCGCGCGGCGTCGGACGGCGCTGGTCAGCAAAGCCACCCGCGTCAAGGATATCGCGCTCGGTCAGGATGCGTGGCCAGTCGATGCAACCAAGGCTGCCAACAACTTTAGCAATCAGTTCGAAATCCCGGTGTTGTTTTACGCCGTTGCGGCGTTCGCGTTAGTCACCAAGTCAGTCGATGCTTGGATGCTGGGCTTCGCTGCTCTATTCGTGGTTGCGCGCGCCGTTCATACAACCATCCACCTCGGCGGCAACGCCGTCATGAACCGCGCGTATGCCTACTTCGCCAGCGTGGGTGCGGTCCTTGGCATGTGGGTGCTGCTGATGGTCCGCACGTTTACCCTACAAGTCTGAAAGCCAACAAAATGACCCCCGGTGCCCGGCTGCAAGCAGCCATCGAAATCATCGACGAGATTCTGAACCGGCATCGTCCGGCGTCGAACGCCCTGTCCGAGTGGGGCAAGGCGCACCGGTTCGCGGGCTCTGGTGACCGTGCCGCCATCGGCAACCTCGTCTACGATACGCTGCGTCATCGCGCGTCGTCGGCCTATGTGATGGGCAGCGATACACCGCGGGCCTTGGTGTTGGCCAGTTTGGGCCGTTCGCAGGATGCGAAACTCGACGATATCGCGTTGTTGTGCGCAGGTCCTCCCCATGCACCAGAACCGCTCACCGATGACGAACGTCAGAAGCTGGCAGCTAGCATCAGCCTGGACGGCGCGCCACCATGGGTGCGCGGCGACTATCCAGAATGGCTGCATCCCTCCATGGAGCGGGCGTTTGGCACCCGTGCCGCTGAGCAAGGGCAGGGCATGGCGGTACGGGCACCCGTGTTTCTGCGTGCCAACACGATGAAATCGACCGCAGCGAAGGTCGCCAAGGCGTTCACCCAACACGGTGCCGAAGCGCGCGGCCTGGCACATTTTGCCGTTCGCCTACCAGCACCAAAGGGCGCAGGCCGTACCCCCAATGTCGAGGCGGACATCGCCCACGGCAAAGGCTGGTTCGAAGTGCAGGACGATGGCAGCCAGGTCGCCGCGATGATGGCCGGTGCCGGTCCACGCGAGCAGGTGATGGACCTGTGTGCGGGTGCTGGCGGCAAGACTCTAGCGATGGCCGCCGCGATGCAGAACACTGGCCAGATCTATGCCTACGACAGCGACAAAACCCAGCTGCGCCCGATCTTCGAGCGCCTGAAACGTGCCGGTGTCCGCAATGCCCAGGTTATGAACGCCGGGAATTTGATGGAGCTGAACGCACTAGGTCCGCGTTTCGATTGCGTTCTGATTGACGCACCTTGCACTGGTACCGGCACATGGCGTCGGCGCCCGGATGCCAAATGGCGCGTTTCACCGGAAAATTTAGCAACCCGCATCAACGACCAGCGCACCGTGCTCAAACTTGGCCGCGATTTGGTGAAGCCAGGCGGACGCTTGATTTATGTCACCTGCTCGGTGCTGCCGGAAGAAAACACGGATCAAGTGTCCTGGTTCCTAGCGGAAAGTCTGGAGTTTCAGTCCGTCCCGTACGCCGAGCGCTGGAAAGTGACGGTCGGCGGCGACGTGCCAGCCTCCGCCGACGGTCGCACCGACAACCTCCTGCTCACCCCCGGTGACCATGGCACAGATGGTTTTTTCATCGCCTCGTTCGTTCGGAAGAGCTGAAGAAAACGACGGTTGTGGTGAATGAACTGTTCCGGTCAGTTTCGATGTTCAGCGTCAGTAAAAATCAATCAATCGTTCACTTTGTTTAATGTATGCCGAGCACGGCTGAAAAACATATGTGAAATTAAAGTTTTCTTCGTTTTTTGCAGTCTAACATCCGAACATAACCCGCGATCCTGCTGGTCTCGACTAAGGATGCAATCATGAAAAATCTTTTCGCACGCTTCGTAAACGATGAATCTGGCGCAACCGCAATCGAGTACGGCCTGATCGCCGCTCTGATCGGCGTGGGCATCATCGTCGCCGCCACCAGCCTCGGCACCATGCTGAGCACCACGTTCAACACCATCGAAGTCAAGATGTCTGAAGCTAACGCTAAAGTGAAATGAGTTTAATCGGGGATCCGCTGAACGGGTGCCCAGTTATTCTTTAAGTCATGAACGACGTCATCCAACTCTGAGCAAGTTGGCTGGCGTCGTTTCGTTTTGTGCAGTTGGATCGCACATGTGCCATCCACAGTGACGTTTGCCCTGAGTGGAGCGGTGTGGCATTAGTTCGGAGTATTTAACTTCGCACTTCAGAAAGCTCACCATGACACCTGCGCTAACATCAAATTCACCGACACTTGCGGCGACGCTACTGCCGTCGAGCCGTTCTTCACTGCTCCAGAGTGCGATCATCGCCGTGATCGGCAGCTTGGCGCTTTGGGCATCAGCAAAAATCCAAGTGCCGCTGTGGCCCGTGCCGATTTCGATGCAGACGTTTGTTGTGCTGTGCCTGGGGGCCGCTCTCGGCAGCCGTCTTGGTACTGCAACCGTGCTACTGTATCTTGCCGAAGGTGCCGCTGGCCTGCCCGTATTTGCTGGAACGCCGGAAAAAGGCATCGGCCTCACTTATATGGCAGGCCCGACCGGTGGCTATCTTGCTGGCTTTGTTGTCGCAGCCTTCGTCACGGGCAAACTAGCCGAACGCGGTTTCGACCGTTCGGTGTGGAAGCTCGCCGCCGCCATGACGCTCGGCCACGTGCTGATCCTGGCCCTCGGCTGGGCGTGGCTGAGCCAGTTCGTCGGTGTCAATAAAGCCTGGACGCTGGGCGTCGCCCCGTTCTATCTCGCCACCGTGATCAAAACCGCGCTCGGTGCGTTAGTGCTGCCAGCCGTGTGGAGCCTGGTGCGGCGCTGAGGATTGTTGCGGGGCTGTCGGAAAGTTACCAATGGCTCCGCACCAAGTCATGCGCTGATCTCTATTACTTCGCCCGGCTTCACCTCAGTTATGGCCAAAAGCAGGGCTGGAACAAGCGGGAGCAAGTCCGCAATCCGGTTGCTTTTGGCTCGGAGCAGGATGACGCCGAATGACCGGCCCTGTAGCCGGTTTTCAAACTGCAGGCTCTTATCCATTGTCACGAGAACGTCAAATTTCCGCTGCTCGATGACGTCGAGCAGCGCTCCATCAAGGAACTCTTGCAAACTCTGATCCCGTGCCGTCCATACGCGGTATCCGGTAATTGACTTTTTGAATTTCTTGTCGATCTGCGCGTCAAAAAGCACCCGCAAAATGCGAGGTGGATTGGTTGAGGGCATAATGCCTGCTTACGTCGGAGGATCGCGCCAGCCACCAGGGCCAAGCTTCGAACAGGTAAGGGCGGACTGGCCTCCAGGGCCAGTGAACCAATCGGGTCCCTGATTGGGATACACTACTCCGCAGCCATTGCAACCGCCGATTTACGCGCAAATTCCAGCACAGCAATCGCGTGTGCACGGCTTACGTCGGGGAACCCGTCCAGGAATTCATCGAGCGGGTCGCCTCCTTCGATGTAGTCGAACAATGCCTGGATCGGAACGCGTGTGCCGTTGAACACGGGTTGCCCGGACAGCATCTCGGGGCAAATCATTATCAGCGGATCGGGTACGAAATCCGGGTCAACTGGTGGGGGCGGCGGCGCTTCATCGAGCACGGCGATCACATGATCGAGGCTGACATCCGGGAAGTCGCGCAGGAAATCATCCAGCGGCTTGCGCGCGTCGACATGGTCCATCAGAACCTGAACCGGGACTTGTGTGCCGTTGAACACAGGCGTGCCCGCGAGCACATCTGGCGACGACGTGATCAGGGGATCGGGTAGCTGCTCGTGGTTGTGTTGCATGTCAGACTTGTGTTGCATTTGTTGCAGCACAACCTCTAACACATGGGCCAACCGTGCGCCACCTGCGTACATTGATCAGCGTTGCCGTTTGCGATAATCGAGACCCCATGGCCATCTCCGATAAACCGACTAAGTCGCCGACCCGTGCCGCTTTGCGTGCCGTGCCCTCTGTCGAGATGCGAGCCCGCCCGAAGGCGGGCGTCATCGCCGTCAAAGGTGCGCGCGAGCACAACCTCAAGAACATCGATATCGAGCTGCCGCGCGACAAGCTGATCGTGATCACCGGCCTGTCCGGGTCCGGCAAGTCGAGCCTGGCGTTCGACACGATCTACGCCGAGGGCCAGCGCCGCTACGTCGAGAGCCTGAGCGCCTATGCCCGCCAGTTCCTTGAGATGATGCAGAAGCCGGACGTCGACCACATCGACGGCTTGTCGCCCGCCATCTCGATTGAGCAGAAGACCACATCGAAGAACCCGCGTTCGACCGTCGGCACGGTCACCGAGATCTACGATTACATGCGGCTGCTATACGCTCGCGTCGGCGTGCCGTATTCGCCCGCGACGGGGCTGCCGATTGAGAGCCAGACGGTCAGCCAGATGGTTGACCGGGTGCTGGCGCTGCCGGACGGCACGCGTGCCTATATTCTCGCCCCCATCGTCCGTGGCCGCAAAGGCGAGTTCCGCAAGGAGCTGGCGGAGTTTCAGAAGAAGGGGTTCCAGCGCGTCAAGATAAACGGCGAATTCCACGAAATTCCGGATGCGCCGAAGCTCGACAAAAAGTTCAAACACGACATCGATGTGGTGGTGGACCGCATCGTCGTGCGCAAGGATATCGCCTCGCGCCTCGCCGACAGTTTCGAGACGGCGTTGAAGCTGGCGGACGGCCTCGCCTACGTTGAGTTCGCCGATAAGCCCCTGACCAAAGCGGCGATGGCCGGGGCCAACAAGAGCAAGAACGACACGCACGAACGCCTGACCATGTCGGCGAAGTTTGCCTGCCCGGTGTCCGGCTTCACCATTGAAGAGATCGAGCCGCGACTGTTCTCGTTCAACGCCCCTGCCGGTGCGTGCCCGACTTGCGACGGCCTCGGCACTGAGCTGCGGTTTGAGGTTGATCTGGTCGTCCCCGATATGTCGCTGTCGCTGAAGCAGGGCGCAATACACCCCTGGGCCAAAACCGGCACAACATCGCCCTACTATGAGCAGACGCTGCAGGCCCTGGCGCGGCACTATAAATTCGCGATGACGACGCCGTTCGAAAAGCTCGATGCCGACGTCCAGCACATCCTGATGCACGGCTCGATTGATGAGGTCGAGTTCACTTATGAGGATGGCGTCCGCACCTACAAGACAGCCAAGCCTTTCGAAGGCGTCATCGGCAACATCGCCCGCCGCTTCAAGGAAACTGACAGCGCCTGGGTGCGCGAGGAACTGTCGCGTTTCCAGGACCATCATCCTTGCGAGACGTGCAACGGCTTTCGCCTTAAACCGCAGTCGCTGTGCATCAAGGTCGGCGACAAGCATATCGGCGAGGCCACCAACCTGTCGATCCGCCACGCCAAAGTTTGGTTCGATGAGGTGGCCGACACCTTCACGCCGAAGCAGGCCGAGATCGCGACGCGCATCCTCAAGGAAATCCGCGAGCGGTTGAAATTCCTCGACGATGTCGGGCTCGACTACCTGTCGCTGGGGCGCAATTCCGGCACGCTGTCTGGTGGCGAAAGCCAGCGCATCCGGCTGGCGTCGCAGATCGGCTCCGGCCTGACCGGCGTGCTGTACGTGCTCGATGAGCCCTCCATCGGCTTACATCAGCGCGACAACGAGCGGCTGCTCGAAACGCTCAAACATCTGCGCGATCTGGGCAATACCGTGCTGGTGGTCGAGCACGACGAGGATGCCATTCTGGCCGCAGACTACGTCGTCGACATCGGCCCCGGCGCCGGTGTTCATGGCGGTCAGATCATCGCCGAGGGCACACCAGCCCAGGTGATGGCCAACCCGGCGAGCCTCACCGCTGACTACCTGAGCGGACGGCGCTCCGTTTCGGTGCCGCGCAACCGGCGGCCCAAAGTAAAAGGGCGCTGCGTCAAGGTATTCGGCGCACGTGGCAACAACTTGCAGAACGTCACGGCGGAGATCCCGCTCGGCATTTTTACCTGCGTCACCGGCGTTTCCGGCGGCGGCAAGTCAACGTTTCTGATCGACACGCTGTATCGCGCCACCGCCCGCAAGCTCAACGGCGCGCGCGAAACGCCAGCCCCGCACGACAAGATCGAAGGCCTCGAACACCTCGACAAGGTCATCGACATCGACCAGTCGCCGATTGGCCGGACGCCGCGTTCGAACCCCGCAACCTACACCGGCGCGTTCACGCCGATGCGCGAATGGTTCGCCGGTCTGCCGGACGCCAAAACGCGTGGCTATGAGCCCGGCCGCTTCTCGTTCAACGTCAAAGGTGGGCGCTGCGAAGCGTGCGAGGGCGACGGTGTTCTGAAAATCGAGATGCACTTTCTGCCGGACGTTTACGTCACCTGCGACCAGTGCAAGGGCAAGCGCTACAACCGCGAAACCCTCGACGTGAAGTTCAAGGATAAATCCATCGCCGACGTGCTCGACATGACCATCGAGGACGGTGCCGAGTTCTTCAAGGCGGTGCCATCCATCCGCGATAAGCTGGAGACGCTCAAACGCGTCGGCCTCGGCTACATCAAGATCGGCCAGCAGGCGACGACGCTGTCGGGCGGCGAAGCGCAGCGCATCAAGCTGGCCAAGGAGCTGTCGCGCCGTGCGACCGGCCGGACGATCTACATCCTCGATGAGCCAACCACCGGCTTGCACTTCCACGACGTGGCTAAGCTGCTGGAAGTGCTGCACGAATTGGTCGACGCGGGCAATACCGTCGTCGTCATCGAGCACAACCTCGAGGTGATCAAAACCGCCGACTGGGTGCTCGACCTCGGCCCCGAAGGCGGCGACCGTGGCGGCCTGGTGGTCGCCGAAGGCACCCCCGAAGACGTCGCCGCCGTCGAAGCCAGCTACACCGGACGCTTCCTGCGCGAACTGCTGGCCCGGCGGACAGCCAATGCCAGCGCCGCCAAGCCCGGCAAGCGGGCGAAGAAAGAAGCGGCGGAGTAATCGGTTTCATACCTGTCCGCTTAGTTCCGGCGCAATTTGGGGTTAAGGCGGTGGCGACAGGGAGTTGACCATGACGACCGGTGACAAGGACTATCTTTGGCGGG
>JAYSVA010000013.1:0-11344 GCA_043718785.1 Hyphomicrobiaceae bacterium | reverse complement strand
GACCGTTGCCTGTTCATCGCCGACTCCCGCCTGAGGAATCCGACCCATCGCTGATTCTCGGTCGTCCGCGACGATGACAAAGTGACTCAGTGCAACTAAGGCAAAGCTGGTTGATGCTTTCGGTTCTGCCGTGCTGGACCAAGTTCCCGCCCGACACCGAGACACGGGCTGGTCTGCTCCCGCCATTGGCGCATAATCGCAGATTCGAACACGCTGTCGACGCGCTGCAACAAGCGTCGTGACGCTTCTTCTTTCGTGCTCCAGATCGGACTGAGCATTTCCAGGATTTCTGTCGGCTTGATGTCAGCGATTGGCCGATGACCAATGAAAGGCAGAACGTAGACGTCCATTTGCTTTTGCCACAAAGCGCGGTTTCATTCGGCTGAAGGGCCGCTCAACTGTGGACTTTTGTTCCCCAAGTAGGCATTCCAGGCGTCCTCAAAGGTTGGCCGGTGCTCCACAGCATCAGGGTTCGCTCGGGGCTGCGGCTTCAGCAGCGCCTCAGGGTTGCGGCCATCCGCGACCTCCCGACGGATGGCCAAAGCGAGTTCTCTAGCTTCCTGAAGAGATCGGACATCGGCCGCACCCAACGCAATATCTTGCGACTTACCATTGTAGGTAACCCGCATGAACCAGCGACGTCCGCCGGACGTTGTCACCTGGAATCGAAGTCCACCACCGTCAACGTACACGCCTGGCCCCGACGCCACAGCTAGTGCTACGCCCGCAGCAGTCTAGATCCGCTGTGCTTCGAGGCGTTCGGACTAAAAAAAACAACGGCTCCCGAATTGCGAAGCCGTTGCTTTCAGCGTTGTAGGCCGCTTACTTCGCGGTAAAGCGGGCGGTCATGCCGTGGCCGCCGGAGATCTTGCCGGTCAGCACGATGATCGCGCCTTTGGCGAGCGGAGCCGCCAGCGTCGCGACTGCCTTATTTCCTTCGGCCTTCATCAGCACTTCGGTTTTCTTTTCGCCTTCCTGGATCGTCGCCTTGATGGCATTGTCAGCTGGCACCAGCGGCTTGCCGTGGTTGGTCAGGTACAGCGTGAGCGCTGTCGGAGAAATCACGAGCTCGGCATCGTGATGGCCGGCGACGACGGCGGTCTCGCCGCCATGCTTGGCCGCAGCCTTTGCGAGCGCGGGGGCGGCAAAGCCAATGGCAGCGGTGAGGATGGCGGCAGCGATGAAGTTAGCTTTCATAGGAAGTCTCCTTTGACTTAGTTGCTTTGAGGGATGTTCAGTAGGCTTCCATACGTGGTGCCTCGCCGAGCGGGGACTCATCCAGTCGTGCCGTTCTCGCCGCAATGATGCGTTCGAGCGGAGCACGACCGAATTTCAGGAACAGGATCGGCGTCAGCACCGTATCAATAATAGTGGCGCTGACGAGGCCGCCGAAGATCGTGACCGCGACCGGGTGCAGAATTTCGCGCCCGGGCAGGTCGGAACCGATCAACAGCGGAATGAGGGCGAGACCGGCTGCGAGCGCGGTCATCAGGACCGGCGTGAGCCGTTCCAGACTGCCGCGAACCACCAGTTTCCGCCCGAACACTTCGCCTTCATTGAGGGCGAGGTTGATGTAGTGACTGATCTTCAGGATGCCGTTGCGCGCCGTGATCCCGGCTAACGTGACGAAGCCGATCATGCTGGCAATCGACAGCGGTTGGCCGGAGATAATCAGTGCGATGACGCTGCCGATCAAGCCGAGCGGGATCGCCAGCAGAATGATGCCGGCCAGCACGGTTGACTGATAGCGGCTGTACAGCACCAGGAAGATCATAGCGAGCGACACAAGCGACAACATGCCGATCATCCGCGTTGCCTGTTCCTGGGCCTGGAAAGTGCCGTCAACGCGGATGACATAGCCCGGCGGCAACGCCGCCTCGCCAGTCAGCCGTTTGATGTCGGCGACAATCGCCGCCATGTCGCGCACGCCATCGCCATTGGCGAACAGAATGATACGACGCTGGCCGTTCTCGCGCAGAACCTGATTAGGTCCCGTCGTTTCCTCGATGTCAGCGAGATAGCTGAGCGGCACGAAGCCAGCCGGGGTCGAGATCAACGTGCTCTTGAGCCCGTCCGTCGTCCGTTCCTCGTCCTTGAGGCGAACCACCAGATCGAACCGGCGGGCACCCTCGACCACCTGGCCGACGATCCGCCCATTGGACATGGCTTCCACGGCTTCCGTAACTTTCGCCGGGGTCATGCCATAGACGTTGGCCCGTTCCGGCGATGTGCGGATGCGGATCTGCGGCACCAACGTCACCTTCTCGACGTTGATATCGACAAGTCCCGGCACGGTTGCCAGCCGCTGGCGCAAGCCTTCGGCGATGGTGCGCAAGGCATCCAGGTCATCACCGAACACCTTGATCGCGAGCGCCGCACGCACGCCCGAAAGCATGTGATCAATGCGGTGGCTGATTGGCTGGCCCAGGGCCACCGAGACCGGCAGCGCCGAGAGTTTGTCGCGGATTTCAGCGAACACCGCTTCCTTCGGCCGCTTGGACGGCTTCAGGTCGATATCGAGTTCGCTGGCATGTACGCCTTCCGCATGACTGTCCTGCTCCGCGCGGCCAGTCCGGCGGCCGACGGAATGGACCTCGGGCACGCTCATCACCAGCCGTTCAGCGGCAAAACCGAGACGGTGCGATTCTGCCAAGCTAATGCCCGGATAATACTGCATCCCGACCAGCAGCGTGCCTTCGTTGAAGGGCGGCAGGAACGAGCGCGGCAGTTGCGTCGTGCCAATCAGGGCGCCAACGACAGCGAGGCCGATGACCGCCATCAACACACGGCTGCGCTCAATACTCCAGCCGAGCGCCCTTTCGTACCAGCGCTTCAGGTGCCGGACGACAAAGCTGTCGGTGTGGCTGAAGCTGCGACCTGACAACAGATAGTAGGCAAGCACTGGCGTGATCGTGATCGAGGCGATGAGACTGCCGAGGATCGACACGATATAGGCGACGCCGAGCGGGGTGAACAAGCGCCCTTCGATGCCGGTCAGCGCGAACAGCGGCACGAACACCAGTGCGATGATAACGGTGGCATAGAAGATGCCCGACCGGACCTCTTGCGATGCTCGCGCGATTACCGTCAGCGCCGGTTCAGGCACCGCCAGTTCTTTGTTTTCGCGCAAGCGCCGCAGGATGTTTTCGACACCGACCACGGCGTCATCGACGAGTTCGCCGATCGCGATGGCAAGCCCCCCGAGTGTCATCGTGTTGATGGTCAAGCCAAACCCCTGGAACACAGCGACGGTGATCAGCAGCGAGATGGGGATTGCCGTCAGCGAGATGACCGTGGCGCGCCAGTTCATCAGGAACAGCGCCAGGACAATCGTGACGAAAACCGCCGCCTCAAGCAGCACCGACTTGACGTTTCCTATTGAGTTTTCAATGAATGTTGCCTGACGGAACTGTATCTGATTGGCGATAACTCCTTCTGGCATCGCCTTCTGGATCGCGGCGAGCTCGGCCTCAACCAGCCGCGATGTCGGTAAAGTGTCGGCCTCAACGGTCTTCTGGATGCTCAGAATGATGGCGGGCTGGCCATTATAGCCGGCTTCACCACGCTTGTTGCGGATGCCGTAGTCGACATTCGCCACCTCGCGCAGCAGTACAGGACGGCCGCCGCGCATGCTCACTGCGAGATTGCGGATATCGTCCAGCGCTTGCCCCTTGCCAACGTTGCGGACCAGGAACTCGTTGCCGTGCTGATCGACGAAACCGCCACCGGTGTTGACCCCCAGCCGCTGCAGGACTGACGCAATCATGTCCGGCGTCACACCGGCATCGCGCATTGCTGGCAAGTCAGGTGCGACGCGCACTTGGCGCACTTCGCCGCCGATGGGAACAACTTGGGCGACGCCAGCCACGCCGAGCAGACGCGGCCGCACAATAAAGTCAGCCACCTCGCGCAATTCCATCGGCGACAATGACTTCGCCGATACCGCAACGAGCATGATCTCACCCATGATCTGGTTGACGCCGCCCATCTGCGGGGTCACGCCTCGCGGCAGCCGCTCGCGCACGCGGCTGATGCGTTCAGCAACCAGCTGGCGGTTGCGCGCCACATCGGTGCCCCAGTCGAATTCGGCATAGACCAGCGAGAGGCCGACGCCGGACACCGAACGGACACGGCCAACGTTGGCGATGCCGCTGAGCGCTGCTTCGATAGGGTTGGAGACCTGAGCTTCCACCTCTTGCGGGGCAAGCCCTTCCGCTTCGGTCATCACCGTCACAATTGGACGGGTGAGATCGGGAAACACGTCGACGGGCACCTTTGGCAACGCAAAGTAGCCGTAAATGACAAGGAACAGTGCCGCCAACAGCACGAAGAGGCGCGAGCGCAAACTAGCGCTGACGATCAGATTGAACATGTTGACCTCACCGTACCTGATTGATGAGGGACGCCGCTTCGATGACGATCTTGTCACCGGCGGCGAGACCAGATGTCACCACAACGCGATCAGCGTCGATGGGGGCAAACAGCACGAGCTTGGGCGTGAACCGCTCTGCTTCCGTGTGTTCAAAGACCACCGACTGTCCGTTCGGTGCCGTGACAACGGCTGCACGAGGCAGGATGGTCCCTTTGACCGGTTCGCCGGTTTCCAGCAGCACGGAGACGCGCTGGCCAATGGCGCGTAGCGTCGCGGGTGCAGCCGCTGGCAACGCAAACGTCAGCATGGTTGCGTTGTTTCTGAGTTCACTGCTGCGAATGGCAGCCTGTAATGCAGCCTTCGCGCCGGCAGGGCCGACAGCGTGCGCCGCACGGATCGCGTCCGTTCCCAGCTGATCATAAAGTGCAACTTCGACGACTGGACCATTGGCGCTGCTGACCACCTTGCCGGGTAAAGTCACAACGCGACTCGCTTGCCCGGTTTCGGCTAGGCGCGTGCGCACTTCAAGCAACCGCTGCGTCGGTTTCGGCAGAAACACACTGCCGTCCGGTAGGCGGCTCGCCTGATCCGAAAGGCCTGCCCCCTGTTCAGGGCCGTGGGCATGACCTTCGTCCCCGGCGTGGCCAGGTCCAGCAGCTGCTGGGTCCACCGATCCTGCAGCTACCGCGAGGGCGATTGCGAGGCTTGCAGCCGCTGTGCCCGCACGGTTGCGCGACAGCAGGCTGCCAGCGCCGATACCCAAACCGAACAATAGCAGCCCAGCAGCCCAGACTGGAACACGGCGCAACCGCTCAGTGAGCTGCGCCAAGCGGCCGTTCGGCTTGGCTTGTCCAGCAGCGGCGTCCACCTGTCCGGGGACGGTCAGAACGCCGGCAAGAAGATCCGTTTTCCCGTCGGCAGATATCGTGAATTGCAACTCGTGATCGCCAGATTTTACGAATTCATCGGCAGGATACTCGTAAGTGCCGTTAGAGGCAGGCACTGCTTCAGCAGATTTGGCCCCGACAGAAACGGTAATTTTAGCCGTTGTGACCGGAACGTTGTCCGGCTCGCGATCAAGATAGATGGTCAGTTTGCCGGCTTTGGCGATGCCTACCAGCTGGTAAGCCTCCGATGTCGCCACAACGCGAGGGCTTTGCGACGATGTGGCACCAGCCGCTTGAGCTGGAGCGATGGCGGCAGCCGTCGACAGGGCAAACGCTGCGGCCAAGGCCGCACGTACCCACAGCCCTGCAAGGGGCCGAATTGAAATTTGCATAAGTGATGGATCCCGATTTTGAACGAGCCAGAACGTCAGGTGCTGAAAAATATCAGACCAGCTTCGGCGGCCGTTCAAACGGGTTTTGCATCGCCCTTGGAACATAAGGGAGTGAGAAGGCGTTCAGCCTTGATGCGCTCGATGGCATCTGCCAAACTGTTTCGATGAAGAGGGCCAGCACGACAACAGACTGGTGATCATGCAGTAGCTCGTGCCGGTCGCTATCGCCGTTCTGGCGGTCATCATCACTCAGGTGCAGATTAGGCGACGGCAGTGCCACGTGCTTCGCATGATGGTCGTCGTCATGGTCATTATGATGTTGGTCATTATGATGTTGACCGCCGTGATCGTGGGCGTGTGAGACGTCCGAAAATCCACCGCCGATAACATTGAACGCTAACGACATTGCCACAAGACACGTCACGACCGAGCGCCTGCTGGCACTCACCATTGAAATCCATGTTCTGATCAACTGAGTCGCCAATGTTTTTCCTTGTTTTTCGTGGTGTTAACCGGCTTCCGCGATAGCGTCAAGAACCCAGGTTAACGGATTAACGCAAAAATGTTGGCGGACACGTCATTGTGGCCATCAGGTCAGTAGTGACAATGCCATTATTGCAAGTGAAAAGCCTCTCCTTCGCGGTCGAAGGAGAGGCTGGTAGGCTTGGTCAATAGGCTAGTGGCACCGGTGAACGGCCTGTCGCCCCAAACCAATGGGTCATTAGTTGCCGTTGCCAGCGAAAGCTTTCTGGGCCCACTTTGGGACGTTGCTGGTGCTGTCGAAAGGCTGGGCGCTGGCAGCGGTTGCCAACAGGGTGAGAGCGATAACGGTCGAAGCGATCAGGGTTTTCATGGTTTTGGTTCCAGGTTGGGGGACTAGCTGATGGATGGGTGGAGTCTGCGGATTAGCTATTGATGCCAGCGAAAGCTTTCTGGGCCCACTTTGGGACGTTGCTGGTGCTGTCGAAGGGCTGGGCGCTGGCGCCGGTTGCCAACAGGGTGAGAGCGATAACGGTCGAAGCGATCAGAGTTTTCATGGTCTTGGTTCCAGATGTTTGGGGAGCTGACTAAAAAATTGGGTGAAGCGTGCAGATTAGCTTCCGATGCCAGCGAAAGCTTTCTGGGCCCACTGCGGGACCTTGCTGTTGCTGTCGAAAGGCTGGGCGCTGGCTCCGGTTGCCAACAGGGTGAGGGCGATAACAGTCGAAGCGATCAGGGTTTTCATGGTTTTGGTTCCGGGGTGGGTTGAACAATTTCAGTGTCTTTTGATGTCGGCCGGTTGGCTTCTCGCTGCCCCGTCCAATGACCAAAACGTACCCGGCGGGGTCATCAAGCACAATACACAACGCAGTGTCTCGTATTCAACGGCACGTGATCAGATCGTGATCGGGCGCGGAAGGGGCTTCGATGCTGGTGATAGCCTCGTCGTTGACGCACACCCTTTGGTGGTCACCATGGCCAGCGCTCGCTTGATCGATTGTCGAGCCGCGCCGCTCGCTGAACAGCGATGGCGTGCATACGCATGCCGCGCACATGCACCTTGCAACCGTTTTGCAGGCCACGGTCGGTGCCGCGATTAGACAGCCACGGGTGCCTTGATGTGCGGCTGCGGGGCGTACCCCTCCAGCTTGAAATCATCGAACGTGAAGCTGAACAGGTCTGTCACGGCCGGGTTGATGGTCATGGTCGGCAGCGGGCCGGGCGCGCGGGAAAGCTGCAACTCGGTCTGATCCAGGTGGTTCAGATACAGATGCGCATCGCCGAAGGTATGGACGAAATCGCCTGGTTTCAGGCCCGTAACCTGCGCCATCATCAGCGTTAGGAGAGCATAGCTGGCAATATTGAACGGCACACCCAGGAACACGTCGGCTGAGCGCTGATAAAGCTGGCACGACAGCCGCCCGTCGGCGACATAGAACTGAAACAGGCAATGGCACGGGGCCAGCGCCATTTTGTCGAGATCAGCCGGGTTCCAGGCCGAAACGATCATGCGGCGACTGTCCGGGCTCTTCCGCAACATGCCCAACACATCGGTGATCTGATCGATGGTCCGGCCATCCGGTGCGGCCCAGCTGCGCCATTGCTGGCCGTAGACCGGGCCAAGATTGCCGTCCTTGTCGGCCCACTCATCCCAGATCGAAACGCCATTGGCTTTCAAGTAGGCGGTGTTGGTGTCGCCCTTCAAGAACCACAGCAGTTCATGCACGATCGACTTCAGATGCAGCTTCTTGGTCGTCACCAGCGGAAAACCTTCGCTGAGATCAAACCGCATTTGATAACCGAACACGGATTTCGTGCCCGTACCGGTGCGGTCGGTTTTGGTAACGCCGTGGTCGCGGACATGCCGCATCAAATCTAGGTAAGCTTTCATGGCTCTACACTAGCGGGATTCTAATAGGATTTGCTGGAATTTGCCGGCTGCGAGCAGGAGGTTGTGCACAGATTTGCCGTGTTTATGGTTTTCTCTTGCGTCGGCACATGTGTTTTAACGACAATCAACATGTTGCAATAACAACCAGAGGGAACAGCCCATGCTCAGCCGATTGTACGCATTGTCTATTGCCACCGCGACCGCCCTGATACTCGCGGCGCCACTGACCGCCAATGCCGCCAGCTTCAATTGCAAAGCTGCGAGCGCTAAGAAATGCCCGGAAAAGTCGATCTGCACCAGCGCCGACCTCTCGAGCCTGGATCATCAGGTCGACAAGCTTTATACCAAGTGGCGCGGTGCCCTCAAAACCCAAGATGGCGTTGAAGCCGCCCGCGACGAACAGACCTACTGGCTATCAGTGCGCGACAAGTGCGGTTGCAACGAGGTCTGCCTAGTCGACGCCTATGATGGCCGCGCCCAGGAACTGACCAAAGCCGTCGGTGAGACCTATGAAGCCAAACGCCCGAACTCTGGCGGCGACTATATAAAGTCACGCGCCGACAAATGGGAGAAACTTGGCACCCATACCGTCAAAGTTCTGAAAAAGGACGTTGATGTTATTGAAGTCGGCCGTTCCGGCGGGTTTTTCACCGCAATCAACGTCAAGGTCAGCGGCAACCGCGTGAACTTTTATGATGTGAAGGTCATCTACGGCAATGACGAGGAGGATCACCTGCAGGTCCGCCGCGTCGTTGAAAAGGGCGGCGAGACGGGGCCGCTGAAACTCAACCTGGATAAGTTTAAGGGCCGGGTAATTAAGAAGATCGAACTCAGCTACCAGTCCGGCTCATGGTTCCGCGGTCGCGCCCGGGTGCTGATCGAAGGCCAGCACGGCTAATTGATATCATACGCCAACTATCTCAGCAGGTCGCGCCAAACAGCGCGGCCTGTTTGCGTTTCAATGAATGAACTTGGGGCTTGGCGTTCTTCGGACTAAGCATCCAATTCGCCACCGATAAATCTCAATGGAGGCCGCAACTAACAGCGCAGTTCAACTGGCGGAAGATCGAACACCAACACTGCGCCGGAGATGACCGGCCACGTTTCGCAAATCCTTGAAATGGTCGCCTCGCTTAAACAAATCAGCGTTTCGAGCGCTTTTTTCATTAACTCTTGTCGCCAGTAGATTTAAACCGGCTGTCAGCACCAGCCATCAGCCAGGTGTCGCTGACCGTGCCGTCCGTCGCCAACCGGACCGCTCCGTTCAACAACCTGCCGAAGCGAACAGACCAAGACAAATCAATCTGATAAGTTCACGAAGTGAGCAACCACATCACTTCTGCAACGCGGATGATGGCCGGGCAACGACACGGCCGCCGGGCATCAAGACACCGGCAGGGCACTGAACGTCACAGTCACCATGAAAGAACGGCCAATGGCGCTATATCGCGCCTGTCCGCTGCCGTTCGATCAGTCAATCGGATGCGCGTTGAAAAAGTATAGAGACATTAATTTGCGTCGAAACGATTGTAGATATTCAATCTAGCAAGTGTCTTTCCCCGAACACTATTTAAGTTGGATTTAACCCTATCGTGCGATCTTGGCACAGTGGATTGATCGCACACCTGATCGCGACCTTGATCTTGGGTGAGTATGTAATGAGGGAGTTGACGACATGGGCCTGCTAAACCGGGTGAAGAGCTGGCTGCTGCCGACGACGGCGCAAATCGCTTCAGTGGCAACGAACTTGCCCAATAACGGCACTGCTGTCGCAGGTTTTGTGCAGCGCATGCCGGCAGAAGTTGAAATCATTACCGCATCGAATATGGCGCGCTCATTGGCTGCTCTCATGCCGCCAGCCATTGCGGCAGCGACTCCGTTGCGCACGATCCCCCTATTCCTAGTGCCCGCAACCGTCGAGCCAGCCGAAGTCGAGATCATCCATAATGCCCGCCCGGCGCCGAAACTGCAGCTCGTCCACAGCGCCGACCGCGAGATCCGTACGTCGATGCCAGCGGCAACATTCATGCTCGCCGCGCGTTTGTCCTCGGTCGCTCAACTGAATACCGTTGTTGGCAAGAAGGCCCACAAACAACCGGTCCGCCAGTGCGCGCAGGCCAATGCGAAAGCGCGCGCCAAAGCGCCCAACCGCCCCACGACTGAGATACTCAGCCCCGTCAAGGCCTCAAAAGGCAATAAAGCCCCACAATGCTTCGTCCGGCCGCAAGCGACTGGCAGCGCCATCGTCGTATCAGTGCCTAAACGCGCCAAGCGCCGCGTCGGCTGATCAAGCCGTTTTTCGCATTCGCCCTTAGGCCGTCTTTCGCATCCGCTCGGGCCGCCACATCGATGGCGCGCTCGCGATGTGACCGATGCTGGCCGGAAACGGTGCTGTGTCGAGCATCGTCGGATCCATGCTCCACCGGGTTGCGAGCTTCATCACGTGCTCTTCGGTCGGATGCAAGATCAGTTCGCCGCCCGCGTCGCCCTTGCGGCCACGCACACCGCGCAGTTCGAACAGCTTCAGCCCCAGCGACTTCTCGTCCTTGGTCGGCTTGCCTTTGTTCCAGATAACGCCGTTCTCGCCAATTGCGAACGCCCGCACCAGCTTGCCGTCGATCACCCGCGCCCAGGCGTAAATATCGACCAGCGGGAACGTGTAAAAATACTGCACTTCGATGAATTCGCGACCGAGATCGAGCAGCATCGGGGTGCACTTATCGACGAACGTGCGGCCCATCGGGCATGGCAACGACGTGCCAACGACAAACGTCCAGCCGTTCAGCGGCGGCGACACGAACACCTGGTTGGCTCCAAGCTTCTCGTCATACACTGCACCGATGCCGGTTTGCCAGTTGGCCACCTCAACGTTAGAGAGCCCCAACGCCGCGTGCACGCGCGCCGTATCGCGGGTGCGGATCGCCAGCCATGCCATGCGGTAGCCAAACGCCGCCGGATGATCGGGCTGCGTGCCATAGACCACGCGGCCATCGGCCATGCGCGGCGCGAACACGTAAACCGCCGATGCCAGCGTAAGTCCGGTCATGATCGCGATGGTCAGCAGCAAACAGCGCACCCCCTCAAAGGTTAACAACTGGTTACGTGCATAAGCTGCTTCGCGGATAACGGCTAGTGGGGGCAAACGAGGGTGGGGACAAGTGTTGGGTGCGTCAGCTAAACGCGGCATGGCGGACCCAAGGAAGGCCCGCCACACGCTTTTGCTTTAATTGTACTGTGTCACTAGTTACGGCGTCGAGGGGATGCAGCGGTTGGTCTGGCACAGCACGGGCAGCGCGACAAGGTTGCGATGAGGCCGACGTTG
>JAYSVA010000120.1:0-1946 GCA_043718785.1 Hyphomicrobiaceae bacterium | reverse complement strand
CTCGGCCTGTGGCGGGCGCGGATTACTGGCAGAACGGCCCTGTCCGCCGCTATGTTGCCGATGCGGTGCTGGATGCCGTGTTGATCGAGCGCGGCAAGCTTGACCGGCATTCCGACCCAACGGCACCGGTGCTAGACGCCCTGGATGCGGGCAAATCCGTGATCATTTTCCCCGAGGGCACGCGCAACACCACGGATGCAGCCCTGCTGCCGTTTAAAGCCGGGTTGTATCGCCTAGCCGAGGCTCGTCCCACCGTGCCGCTGGTGCCGGTGTGGATCGAGAATGTCTGTCGTGTCATGCCGAAGGGCGAGCTGCTGCCGTTGCCGCTGCTGTGTAGCGTCACGTTCGGCCCTGGCCTGACGCTTGGCCAGGCCGAGCGCCGCCCGCTGTTCCTGGACCGCGCCCGCTCAGCACTGCTGGCTCTCCGTCCCCGTGAGACCCTGTCGGATACGGGGGCACGCGCATGACCGTTGGCCGCCTGCTTGATCCCGTCATCAATGCGGATTGGAGTTACGGCGCGCACCTCGCGGGCGTTATAGCAGCGGTCTGCTCCGCCCTGCTGCTCGCCGCGATGGCCAGTGTGCTGCTGCATCGCCGGGGCCGCATTGGCACCGCTGAGCGGCTGGAAACCTATATCTGGACGTGGTCGGGCATGCTGGCGCTGCTGATGCTGGCGGGCTTGCTCGGCCGCACCGCCATCATCCTTGCCTTTGCGTGCCTGTCATTCCAGGCGTTGCGGGAGTTTTTCAGCTTGATCCACACCCGCCGCGCCGACCACTGGGCCTTGCTGGCGGCGTTTTTCGTTGTACTGCCAACCCAATACGTGCTGGTCGGCGTTGATTGGTACGGCCTGTTCGCCATTCTGTTGCCGGTCTATGTGTTCTTGCTGATGCCGGTGATCCCGGCGCTGCGCGGCGACACCACCCGCTACATGGACCGTGTGGCGGAGGTGCAATGGGGCCTGATGATCAGCGTCTACTGTCTGAGCCACGTTCCGGCCCTGCTGTCGCTCGACATTGAGGGCTATGGCGGGCGGCACGTACTGCTGATCATCTTTCTGGTACTCGTCGGACTGGGGGCCGATCACGTGCGTGCCGAAGTGGCGCGCTGGAATGTACCGCGACCGCAGCTGAGACCGAGCACACCGGAGTTCGCCGCATCGGTGGGCACGGGGTGCCTGCTGGGGCTGTTGCTAAGCCCCGTCACGCCGTTCCCAGCGGCAGTCGCGGCAGGACTGGGTGCGGTCATCGCGGTGATGGGCATGGCCGGGCGGTTGGTGCTGACGGCCATCAAACAGGATCGTGGCATCAACGGCTGGAAACAGAACGATAGTTCCGTGGACGACGAAAGCAGCGGCCTGCTCGACCGCCTCGACACGCTGATCTTCGCCGCCCCCGTGTTCTTCCACCTGACCCGGTTCCTGTTTACGGTTTGAGGCCTTCATGGTACCTTCGGCACATGACACGCACCCAAACCATCGCGACGATTACCGAGCAACTGACAGCACTCGATGATGAGCGCGTAAACGCCGTTGCGACGATGGTGCAGTCGCTTACAATCGCGACGCATCGGCCACTTTCAGCGCGTGAGCAAGCACTTCTCGCCGAATCGAAACGTGACTTTGCGGAGGGGCGATCCTTCTCACTGGCCGAGTCACGGGCTCAGGTTGACGCCGCTCTGGCCGCTCGCGGCGTTCCCCGCTCGGCATGAGAGTCGTCCGGCTTTCCAAAAATTTCAACGAAGAACGCAGTAGAGTCGAGCCAATCGGACGACTCTTTGGGTTTTTCTCCTCCTCCCCCTTGAGGCTAGGGGATTCACACATCTTGGCCACAGTATCGCTGCCGACCGGGATTTGGCCGAGCGAATGCGAGGCCAAATCCCCACATTCTCGATAGGGGTAGGGATGGCTTGACGCCACCCCTCCCTCCGAACCGTACGGGCGGTTT
>JAYSVA010000119.1:0-1950 GCA_043718785.1 Hyphomicrobiaceae bacterium | reverse complement strand
GTTTTCTCCTCCTCCCCCTTGAGGGGGGAGGACAGCGCGGCTCGATTTTTGTACTTCACAAAAATCGAACTTGCCGTGCGAGGTGGGGGTGACTTTTGTCCGCGAGTTCTGCTGCCCAAAGATCACCCCCACCTCACGACGGCATTGCTACGCAAAGCCATCGTTGTCCTCCCCCCTCAAGGGGGAGGAGGCGAAAACCGATAGAACTGAAAGCCTTGGCAAAGGGTCGCCGGATAAGCTCGTTGGTATATCAGCCGGGCAATGAGACACAGCCTTGCAAATTGCGCACAACGATGCCGCCCCGCCGCGTTCGCTTTTTGCCACCCCGTCGTCTAAACATCCCGGTGACCACGGCTGAACGGCCCCTTTCAAGGATTTGATCGATGGCCGAGCCCCAAACAGCCCCCGCGCCAGCAGCTGAGCGTGTGTTGCTGCTGGCCCCCGCCTTGTTCGTGCTGCTGTGGTCGACCGGCTGGATTTCGGCGCGCTACATTGTTGGCGAGGTCGAACCATTGACCTTCCTGCTGTGGCGCTACGCGCTCAGCGCGCTGGTGTTAGCGGCCCTGATGCAGGCAATGGGCGCGGGCTGGCCAACCAGCCGCCGCCAACTTGGCCACCTCTTGATATCCGGCGTAATGATCCAGGCATTCTATCTGGGCTCGGTGTGGTGGGCGGTGGCCAACGGCGTGCCAGCGGGTCTGTCCGGGTTGATTGCGGCACTGCAACCGATCTTCACGGCAATGCTGGCCCCCACGATCCTGGGCGAGCTGGTCAGCCGCCGCCAATGGGGCGGTATCGCCCTCGCAATCGCCGGTATTTCGCTCGTGCTCAGCCCTAAGCTACTTGGCTTGGATGCTGCGGCTCTGCAGCAAGTCAGTGTGCCGATTGCCATCAACATTGTCGGCATGCTCTCGGTTGCCCTGGGCACGTTCTACCAGAAGAAGTTCATTCCAACCGCCAACCTGCTGACCGCGACGGCGTTCCAGAACGTTGGCGCGCTGCTGGCGACGCTACCCATCGCGATGCTGACCGAAACCCTGGTCATGCGCTGGACACCCGTCACCATCGCCGTCATGGCCTGGTCGGTGGTCGGCTTGTCAATCGGCGCGAATATGCTGTTTTTCTGGATGATCCGCCGCGGCGCCGTCTCGCGCGCCGCCTCGCTGATCTATCTGATGCCCCCGGCCGTCGCCATCGAAGCCTACTTGCTGTTCGGCGAACGCATGACAGCTTTGCAGATGGTTGGGCTGGTCGTCACAGTGATCGGCGTGGCACTGGCCATGAAGCGATAACGCAAGACCCACGATGATGTGACTTGTACGTGATCGCCATCACCCGGCACCCTCGCCCGGACCATCCGGTCAGATTACAGAAGCTGGAGCTCGCTCTATGAAAGCACTCATCGCCGCCATCACCGCTGCAGGTCTCGTTGCAGCCTTCGCCGTACCAGCAACCGCACAAGGCTCGGGTTCAGGTTCGGGCGCATCTGCCAGCCAGACCACAAAAAAGGCGGCCGCTAAGAAGAAAACGACCAAAAAACCTGCCGCCGGATCGGGCAGCGGCAGCCGCTAACGCCATCGCACCAACTGACGAACCTCGACCGCCAAATCGCGTCCCCGGCGGTCGAGGGCATCACGGATTAAGACCGCCCAAATCGGCAGCCAGATCAGCCAGACGACGATGTCACGGAAGATCCAGGCGCGGTCGGTGGCATAAAAGTAAAACGACACGTAGTAGAGCGGCATCAGCGCCGTTGCCAGCAACCAGCCACGCTCAGTGCGCAGGCAGAGCAGCGGCTGCAGCCAAATCAAATACCAGGGAAACTGCGACGGGCTGAGCAGGACCAGCGCCGCCACCGTCAGCAATGCCCGTTCAATCAAGTCCTGCGGGCCCGCCAGCGGCTTGCGGGCGATCCAGATGATCAGTGCTGCCAGAACTATTCCAACCAGC
>JAYSVA010000118.1:0-4254 GCA_043718785.1 Hyphomicrobiaceae bacterium | reverse complement strand
CACAGATTGGTCAGCGTTCGATGCCATGAGCGATGCAGAAGTTGTCGCGCGTGCGAAGGCGGATCCCGACAATCCACCACTGACGACGGCGCAACGTGCCCAACTGAAGCCGGTGGCCGAAGTAACGAGGCTCAGGTGGAGCCTCCGATTGACGCAAGAGCAATTCGCCCAGCGGTTCGGCATCCCGTTAGGAACGCTGCGGGACTGGGAACAGCAGAAAGTTGTGCCCGACGCGGCGGCGCAAGTGCTTCTGCGCGTGATCGCACTGAATCCTGATCTCGTTGCAACCGCCGCCAAGGCTGCTTAAACTTTGACCACCCGCTGCAACTCCAGCGCCTTCGTGACAGCATCAGGGCTGTGGGCGATGACGGCGAGGAGCACGCGGGCGGCACGGTCGGGGATGTGAACGCCTTGCTCCCAATCGCGGATGGTGCCGAGGGGCAGGCCGAAGCGGCTGGCGAACTCGGCCTGGGTCAAGCCCAGCTTGGTGCGCAAAGCGGCTACGTTAACGCGGCGGCGGCCACGTGCCAATACCGCCTCAGAAATTGGCGGGCAGTCTGGATCGCTGAGGGCAGCGGCATGCGATTCAGCTTCCGTCATTGCGTCGAGTGCGGTCCAATCCGCCTTTTTAAGATTGGCCGGGTCCAGTTTAACCCTCGTTATACCATATTTTTTCATGTGGTTCCGCTCTGCGAGCTGAGATTATGCGACAGGTAGTGCCCCTCATCGTGTAAATCACGACAAGGAGTTGATGATCCACCATCCCAATCGCGACCAATCGATCTTCATCGTAGATATCGTCGTCCTCGAGATCATAAATCGCCGGGTCAAGAAACACTCGCATGGCTCGATCAAAAGCGACTTTGTGCTTCTTCTGGTTGGCCCGCGCTTTCACATCATCCCATTCAAAGTCCATCATATGTACGGGCTTTCAGTAGCGACTGCAAGACTGATGAACAACAATCACTCGCCCCGCGTCACCACCATGTCGTCGCGGTGGATCAGTTCGGCGCGGCCGGAGTGCCCCAACAGCGCTTCGATCTCGCCAGACTTTTTGCCCGCGATCATGGCCGCTTCGATCGAACCATAGGCGATCAGGCCGCGCCCGAGTTCGCGCCCGCCCTTGCCGCGGATAACCACGGCATCGCCCCGGTCGAACATGCCGTCGACCTTCACCACCCCCGCAGGCAGGAGGCTCTTGCCGCCCAGCAGCGCCTTCTCGGCCCCGGCATCGACAGTGATCGCCCCCTTCGGCTCCAGTTGCCCGGCGATCCAACGCTTCTTCGCGGTGACGGGATCGGACGAGGCCAGGAACCACGTGCAGGTGCAGCCATCCGTGATCCGGCCCAGCGGATGCAGCGGCTTGCCCGTCGTGATGACCATATGCGTGCCAGCCGCCAGCGCGATGCGCCCGGCCTCAACTTTGGTTTTCATCCCGCCTTTCGACAGCTCCGTGCCTGCATCCCCGGCCATCGCCTCGATCTCGGGCGTGATCGCCGTCACCACGGGAATATGCGTCGCGGTCGGATCCTGAGCAGGAGGGGCCGTATACAGCCCGTCGATGTCGGACAACAGCACCAGGCAATCGGCGGACATCATGCTGGCAACGCGGGCCGACAGGCGGTCGTTATCGCCGTAGCGGATCTCGCTGGTGGCAACGGTGTCGTTCTCGTTGACCACGGGAATGGCTTTATGGGCGAGCAACGTCTCGATGGTGCGGCGGGCGTTGAGATAGCGGCGGCGCTCCTCGGTGTCGCCAAGGGTCAGCAGGATTTGTGCCGTTGCCAAGCCGCGCGCCAGAAACACGTTCTGGTAGGCGTGTGCCAACGACACCTGGCCCACCGCCGCCGCCGCCTGGCTTTGCTCCAGCTCAAGCGCACCCTTGGCGAGGCCCAGCGCGTGCCGACCTAGCGCAATCGCCCCCGATGACACGAGGATCACGTCTTTGCCCTCAGCGGCCAATGCTGCCACGTCATCGGCCAGCGAGTTCAGCCACGTTGCCCGCAACCGCCCAGTCGCCCGGTCGACCAGCAACGCCGAGCCAATTTTGATCACGACCCGCTTTGCCGCCGCCCATTCGGGCCGGGCTTTGGCAGCGATAAGAGAGTTGGTTGCTTTAGACATGGGCGAGCCTGCACGTTGATTTGGCCCTACATGCCCTGCCGCGCTCGTTCGGTGCAATACCTCTTGTGAGAATTGCCCCAGCCGCTCACCGCTTCCCCTGCCGTTCGGCCCACATGTTCAGGAGGTTGGCGACGACAACGACGGCACCGCCAGCGAGGATCCAAGCGTTCAGGCTCTCGCTGTAGAGAAACGTGCCGACCAGGGCGATCAGCGGTAGACGCAGAAAGTCCATCGGCGCGACGACGATGGCGTCGGCGCGCTGGAACGCTTGGTTCAGCGAGAAATGCGCGGTCAGCCCCGCGACCGAGATCGCGAACGCCCAGAACAAGCCGTTGTTCGGTGGCAGCGTGAAGCCGCGCCAGGCAAAGATGCACAACGCCGGCACGATCTGCATCATGATCATGTAAAACAGGATCTTGAAACTATCGTCCTGGTGAGTCAGCTTCTTTGTGCAGATCATCGAGATCGCAAACCCCACAGCCGATGCAAGCGCTAGCATTTCACCGGTACCAATTTTCATTGAGGCCCCGGTCTGCACCACGATGATGGCCCCGGCAAAGCCTATGACAGCGGCGATAACGCGCCAGATAGTCAAGCGCTCGCCAAGAATAAGGGGGGCCAACAGTGCGACCCACAGCGGTGAGGTGAACTCTAGCGCAAACAACTGCGCCAGCGGAATGAGGGACAATGCGTAGAGCCAGGAGAACTGTGCCCCGAAGTGGATCAATCCCCGCGCGCCATGCAGCCCGAACTGCTGGGTTCCCAGCGATTGCCGTGTTTTGCCGGTCACCAGGACAATCAGCCAGATCAGCACGAAGGAAAACGTACCTCGCCACGCCATCAGCTGCCACGGATCGAGCGATTTGTAGGCCTCACGCCCAGCAATGGCGACGCACGTGAACGAGATTAACGCGCCGCCCATCCACGCGAGCGCAGCGACTGGGGCATTGCGGCGCTCAACGGCAACCGTTGTCGTGCTCATCTCGGGACGTCCTTTGCGAACCACCGCAGCAGGCGGCCATCAATCACCAATAGCGATAAGCCGATCACGAGTGCGCCCGCGAAATGCCGCAGCAGCAGCTGCTCGCCGAACTTCCAGATACCGAGCGGGATCGCGGTCAAAGGAATGAGCAGTGTCACCAGCATAACGTTCGACGAGCCGGAAACCGCCATGATGCGAAAGAAAATGATGTAGGCGAGCGCTGTCGACAGGCTGGCTAAGCCGATCAGCGCTGCGATTGTTTCCAGTCCGGGCAACGGCAGCAGCCAGGGCTGCTCAAACAACGCCGCGAGCGGGATCAACAGCACCGTCGAACTGATCAGTTGACTGGCCGCCGTCACGATCGGTGGGCTGGCCTTAAGACGCCGCCCCCACAGGCCAGAAAACCCGTACGACAGCGCGCCACCCAGCACCAGCGCCATGCCAAGCGCCTGCGACGCCCGGCCGAACAGCGCTTCCGGACCAACGAGGATGCCGACACCGAAAATGCCCATGACAACGCCGATGAGCTTGTTAGCGCGCAGCTTTTCATCGGTCGCAAGCGCATGCGCCACCAACAGCGAAAACAGCGGCGTGGTGGCATTGAGAACCGCGACCAACCCGCTGGCGACGGTCTTCTGCCCTGTCACCATGAGCGAGAAGGGGATGACGTTGTTCAGTAGGGACATGCCGATGAACGGCTGCCATTGCGACCACGTCGCGGGAAGCCGGTGCCCCAGCAGGTAGACCACCGGAATCAGTAGTGCTGCAGCCATGGCCACGCGAGCCAGCACAATCGTGAACGGCGGCAGCTCTTTGAGCGCCACTCCGACAAACAGAAACGTGCAGCCCCAAAGCAGCGAGAGTAGAACCAACAGCCCCCATTGGCTGAGGCCCATTGTGCCCGCAGCCGCGACCGATAGCGGCGGGATCATTCTCGGTGATGTCATGGTGTACCGCCTCGTCAGAAGTTTGGCGCTTACTACCACCGTCGCAAGCTTCCAACGACCCGTTTCGGGCGCACCAAGAGAGCAACTATGCATTTGGGGATTTGCTTATCAGCAGATGATGGTGGGCGGGGAGGGGATCGAACCCTCGACCATTCGATTAAAAGTCGAATGCTCTACCACTGAGCTACCCGCCCATCACAA
>JAYSVA010000117.1:0-9797 GCA_043718785.1 Hyphomicrobiaceae bacterium | reverse complement strand
CGGACGGCCTCATTGGAGAGTACCGTGACGCCGCGAAGCGACTTTGCTGTCCGCAGCCCCGGCATGCTGCCACGGTCAAATTATGCCGCGTGACGTGTGCCGATCAGGCTATTCACGTCCAAGACGGTGAGCGTCGTGTCGGCAATCGCCATCATCAGGCCGATCTCCTCCAGCGGCCTTGTGCCGAGCAGTTCCCGCGCCACAATGGCGAAGTTCTGCCAGTCGCCTGGGTCGCGCCGATGTTTCAACGA
This sequence comes from Hyphomicrobiaceae bacterium, assembly GCA_043718785.1. Lineage (GTDB taxonomy): Bacteria > Pseudomonadota > Alphaproteobacteria > Rhizobiales > Hyphomicrobiaceae > JAYSVA01. The sequence continues at coordinate 9,546 of JAYSVA010000117.1, read as the reverse complement.
CAGGGCGGTCCATGCCGCAAGCTCCGCCCACCGGCGGCGGTTCGCCTGCAGCGGCCCAGCAAGGAGAACGGCCACCTGCTTTGCGCGTGGCGCGCGTTTACTGCCGATGAACTTGGCGCCGTTGTTCTCGAACCACGAATCCAACGTCGGATGATTATCCTGCCAGTTGGCACTCTGGCGGAGGGCCTTAGCCACCGCTGTCGCGGTCAAGCGCTTCGCATCCACCTCGGCGATCAGGCCGGCAACAAGCTTGTCGACCGGCAACGGTTCGGGGTTGAGCTCGGCGAGCCCGATGGACTCGGCACAGTCGAGAAGAGCGAACGGCACCGGCTGTCCGGACTCGATATGGATCGCCAGCGCTTGACAGCAAACAGTCCTTGCATAGTCCAGGCTCGTTTCTGACAGGCCGATCTCGCTCGCAACGTGCTCAACGAGTTCGCGCAGCTCCTCAATGCTGGCATCGCGGCGCACCCATGCGTCACGCACCCCGAAGCCCTGTTTGATCAGCAATCCGGCGACAAGGGACCTGCCCGCCTCCTCCGCGATCACAATGAGAGTGAATGCGCCTGAGCCGTCGATGCCGGAGGCCAACACCTGCAGCACAGCCGGACGCGGCCACGGTGCGCAGTTGACGGCTTTTTTACGGGTCGCCTTGATCACCGTGTCGAGGCCGTTTCGATCGGCGGTTGGCAGCCAATTTCGCATCGCGATCATGCGCCTCAACATCGCCGGGCTGACGAGGCCGTGCGGTGCCGCCAGCTCAAGTAGTTCAATGAGCTTGCCACGGACATCGGCAGACGCATTGAGCAGAAAGCCAATGGTGGCCTCGCGCAGGGCCGGGTCCTTATCGGCGAATGTGGCCATCACCAATTCTGTGCGGCTGTGCTTGGGCACCGCGTCGATGGCCTCGTCGAGGAAGGCGTGGATGGCGAAAGGATCGCCGCCACACTGCGCGACCATGCGAGCAAAGTGGTCAGCACCCTCGCCACGCTCGCACGCCGTCCGCGCGTCACCGTCGTTCTCCATTAGCGTTTGCATCAGATCACGCAGCTCATCGCCGATCTCAAGTTTCGCGTTCGTGAACTGATGCATGACCAGCAGCAGCATTGCTGGCGTCATGCAACCCGTCTCGCCGGCTGAGACAAGATGTTGGCGCAGCCGACCGACCAGCGCGCTGATTGCGGTATCCTCGCGATCAACGCCATAGCGCAGTGTTTCCAACCCGTGCGCGAGCAGATACGCGAAGCCGTTAATCAGTGAGTCGTTGGCGCGCTTCTTCTTGCTCTCTTTCGCCAGTAGATCGACGAGGTCGAACACGTGCTCGGGTTCATCCTCGAGGGCGCGAATGGATCGTTGACTGGCCGCGCTAATGCGCTCGCAAGCCATGTCAGCCACCACGCCCTTGGCAATGCGGGTTAGTGCTTTGCGGTCGGTCATAAAAAGTCTCCATGACTGGCAGAGGGCGGCCTGTCGTCAATCATTGCATTGGCAGTTGACAGAACCCATGCCCCAAGTATGGCCGATTCGGCACCCCGCGCCCACGCGTCAGTGCGGTGTTTCCACAATTGAAAGCCCGGCGAGGTCGCTGACTTGCCGTTGATTGTCGGCTCCCGCCATCAGACTGGCGGCGATAACGTGACTCACGCCGGGTCATTCTCCTTCTTCGCTTTTGGGCTCTTGCGCGGCGGGCGGGGCGAGTTTTCGGATTCTGGCTCTGGTTGTTGGAGAAGTGGTGCAAGCGCTGCATCCACGGAAGGGTTGTAGTTCGGCATGCGATGATCGATCGGCTTGCGCAGTTGTTTCAGCGCAACGATCATGGCTGGTTCGTTGAAGCCGGTGCTGTTGTCGAGAACGACCATGCGGTCGGCTTTGGCCGCGAACCAAGTGAGTTGTTTGTGTGACCGGTGATAGCGTTCTATGACCTTCGAACGTTCGACATCGTGGCCGCCTTTGGCAACACGGATTTTAACGCGGTCAGGTGACAGGTCAGGTGGCCAGAGCGAAACATAGATCAGCCCGAACTTGAAGCCCTTGGCTTTGGCGTCGGTCACGGCCTTGCGATATTTGTCAGTCGACAGCACGGTTTCAACGGTAAAGTTCAAGCCGTGTTCAATGCAATCGGCGACCATGCTGTCGATGAATTGCGCCGCTCGGAGGTTCATGCGGTCGGTCGGCAGGTGGGGATAGAGTTTGCGCAATTCGGCGTTGACTTCGTCGGCATTCAGCTTGGTCAAGCCCGGGATACGCTGCTTAGCGAGGATGAGTGCGGCGACGGTTGATTTGCCAGCCCCATTTGGTCCCGCGATGATCCACATCCATTTGTCGGCCATCAGGGCGTCGGCGCTTTCTTCGGCGGCTGGCGCACGACGCGTTTCCCATTGGATGCACTAACCGATGGAATGCCGAGCCTGTCGTTTTCGGCGATGGCGGCTTGGGCGGCTTCGGTCATGTCGCCGGCGATACCTTGGAAGAACGCTTCTTCTTCGGCATCGGTCATGTTGTCGGTCATGATGCCCGACGGCGTGGGTGTTTTTGGTTTTTTTCGCGTCGTTGTCGCCATGTCCTTTGCCTCCAAAAAGCGCTGCTGTTGGAGTGTGCCGTGCGACGCCGGATCATGCAATGCTTTCATGCTTTCATGTTGCCGAGCCTACATGAACGCCGTTAAGAGAGATACAAAATGAATCAATTCATGATCTTATCCTTGCTTGCAGCCTTACCGTCGGCAACGGATCAGCAGTCTCGTCAATCACCATCGCCAGCCTTGGCAGCGATATCGCCGACCAGGCGTCGATCCTCGGCGGCTTCAGTGAGTAGCCAGTTCCGGAAGGTCGCGATCTTGGGCAATTCGGCCGTCGCCTGTGGTGCCACGATCCAATAGGCGGTCGACAAAGGCAGCGCCACGGCGAAAGGCGCGACCAGCCGCTGATTAATCAGGTCCCAGGCGGCGAGTGTCGACCGCGCCAAGCCGATGCCCTGGCCGTTGATGGCCGCGTCGATCACCATGCTGGCTCGATTGAGCACGACCCCTTGCAAGGCAACCGGCACCTTGATTTGCGCCGCATCGAACCAGCGCTTCCAGCCGCCATGGTCGTCGAGATGCAGCAGCGGCAGCTTCAGAACGTCGGTCGGGGTTGATTTTTTCGAGAACTTGCGCAGCAATGCGGGGCTGCAAACCGCAAACAGCGTTTCGGTCGCAAGCCTCACGCCGTGAAGGCCCTGCCAGCTCGCTTCGCCCGTGCCGTGGCGGACGGCCATATCGACATCCTCGCGAGCAAAATCGACGTGGTGCATGGTGGCGGATATGCGCAGGTCGATCTCCGGGTGCTGCTCGGAAAAACGTCCGAGCCGGTGCACCAGCCACTTCGCCGCGAAATCCGGTGATGTGCTGACGGTCAGGACGCCGGACGATTGCCGCTGCGTCAGGCGTGCGGTGCCGAGCGCGATCCGGTCGAACGCGTCACGCACGACATTCAAGTACTCGCGGCCGGCATCGGTGATGACCAAGCGCTGCCGCTCGCGGTTGAACAGCTTGAAGCCGAGTTCGGTTTCGAGCGCCTTGACCTGGTGGCTGACCGCGCCTTGCGTGACGCAAAGCTCTTCAGCCGCGCGCGTAAAACTCTCGTGTCGGGCGGCGGCCTCGAAGGCTTTCAGGGCATTGAGCGACGGCAGGCGGCGTAGCATGTCCCGCTCCAACCCAGGTCCGGACTTCATGAGAAAACCTAGGGCAGGGTAGAGAAACGATGCTTTGCGGGCAAGTGCCGTGCCCCCTATTCAATGAACATCGAAGCGAGGTTGAAGCACAGGAGATCACGGACATGGCTTACGCAATCGATCACTCGAATGGCCCCGCCTGCACTTGCCAGTACGGCCAACAACACGCCGACGTTGACGGGACACTGTCGCGATTTCTCACCAATGCTGGCCGCGCGATATGGGATGCAGCCGAACGGCGCGCTCAGCGGCGGATGCTGCTCGAACTCGATAGCCGCCAACTCGGCGATATTGGCATCACCCGCGAACAAGCGGAACGCGAGGCAGCCAAATCGTACTGGGAATAATGCCGCTCACCCGAAAATTCGTCAAAGAAGTGAGGCCCTTTCAATGCACTACCCAATCGCTCCGCTGTTCGTCCGTCCTTGGACGCTGAACGGCATCTCGCCCCAGCTCATCGAAAGCCACTATGAGCTGAACTACGGTGGCACAGTTCAACGGCTGAATTCCATCACGGCGCAACTGGCCGTGCTCGACCGCGCAACCACGCCACCCGATGTGATCTTCCGCCTGAAGCGCGACGAGGTCACGGCGTTGAACTCCATGCTGCTGCACGAGCTGTATTTTTCATTGATCGGCGGCGACGGCCGCGCGGTGCCGCCGGAAATGACGGCGTTGTTGACGCGCGATTTCGGATCGCCCAACCGGTGGCGCGACGAGTTCATCGGCTTGGCCGAAAGCCTCGCCACTGCGGGCAGCGCTGGCTGGGTCCTGCTGACCTATGTGCCGCGTGACGGTCGGCTGATCAATCATGTCGCGACCGACGACGGCCACTCGATCTCGGGCGGCATTCCGGTGCTCGCCATCGACATGTACGAGCACGCCCACCACATCGATTTTGGTGCCAACGTGATGGCCTACGTGGCCGCGTTCATGCGCAACATCGAGTGGAAGACCGTTGAGGCGCGGACGCTAAACGCGATGAAAGTCGCCCCGCCACCAAAACTCGAACAGCCCGAGTTCGGCGATACTCCCTCGGTCAGCGTCGAGGACGTGGACGCCATGATCAAGTCCGGCCAGAAAGTGCAGATCATCGACGCCCGGCCGCGCCACTACATCACCAAGGCGACCGACATCGTCGCCGGCGCGGTCTGGCGTGATCCCGAGCGCATGGAAGACTGGGTCGGCGAACTCAAAAAGGACGAGCCCGTCGTCACTTTCTGCGTTTACGGTTTTCACATCGGCTGCCAGACCGCGACGGCACTACGGAGCCAAGGCTTCGACGCCAAATACATGACCGGCGGACACTTCGGCTGGAAAGCCCGCAAGGGCGCAATGAACCGGATCGAGATGTAGGGAACAACGCCCCATGACAACCAAAAATCGTCGCGTCGCCATACTCTTTCCGGCCGACCCCAAATTGAGACTGGCGACGCGCCTCGACCAGACGCGGTTCACGGAGACGGCGGCGGCGCTTGGTGCTGCCGGACTCGATGTTATTGGCGCACCCTATGCCGACGACATCGCCAAAGATCTGCGCCAGCAGCTGCTCGGCTGCGATGGCGTGCTCGTCTGGTATAACCCTGTAGAAGGCGGGCGCGACCGGTCGCAACTGAACGCGATGCTCAGGGACGTGGCCGCGCGCGGCGTGTTCGTGAGCACGCACCCTGACGTGATCGACAAGATCGGCACCAAGGAAATCCTCTACCGCACGCGCAAAATCGGGTGGGGCTGCGATACGCGCTTCCACCAGTCGCTCGAAGCAATGCGGTCGGACCTGCCAGCAAGTCTCACGTCGGGTCCACGGGTCTTGAAGCAGATCCGGGGTCAAAGCGGTGACGGCATCTGGCGCGTGGAGCTTGCTGAACCGCGCAGCCGAGGCAGCGTGCGTGTCCGGCACGCCAAACGCGGCAGCCCGGAACAACTAATGCCACTGGCTGATTTCCTGGCGAACTGCGGGAGCTACTTTGCGGCAGGCGGCGGCATGATCGACCAGCCATATCAGCCGCGCCTGACCGAAGGCATGATCCGCTGTTACCTCGTCGGCACCAAAGTCGCCGGGTTCGGCGAGCAGCTGATCAACATGCTATATCCCGCGCCCGAGGGAGCGCCGACCTCCGACGCACCACTTCCCGGTCCACGCCTCTACTACCCGCCGACCCGCCCGGACTTCCAGGCATTGAAAGCAAAGCTTGAAGATCAATGGGGCGACGAACTGTGTGCCCTGATCGGCTTGACCAAAGCGCAACTGCCCGTGCTGTGGGACGCCGATTTCCTCTACGGCCCGAAAGACGCAAACGGCATTGACACCCACGTGCTGTGCGAAATCAACGTGAGTTCTGTCTACCCGTACCCACCCTCAGCGCTAGCGCCGCTGGTCGCGGAGATGGTTTCGCGCGTTCAGGGCAAGCCGTAAAGGCGCTAACTGATGATACTTCACACTACGGCGGTGGCTTCGATTTCAACTTTGGCGCGGTCTTCGATCAGGGCTGCGACCTGGACGGCCGTCATGGCGGGGTAGTGGCGGCCGAATACGCGCCGGTAGGCGGCGCCGAGGTCCTTAGCGCGGGCGAGGTAGTCGCGCTTGTCGGTGATGTACCATGTCAGACGCGTGATGTGGCGCGGCTCCGCTCCGGCAACGGCCAGGACGGCTACGATATTGCGCATGGCCTGCTCGGCTTGGACGACGAAGTCGTCGCTCTCAAACTCTTGATTGCCGTTCCAGCCAATCTGCCCGGCAACGAACACGCTCCGCCCGGTTGCGGCAACGCCGTTGGCGTAGCCGAGCGCCGGTTTCCATCCCTTTGGCTGAAGCAAGTCGTGCATCGTCTGGTCCTCGATTAAGGGTGTGCGCGCCGCAATATGAACCGTTGCAGCTTGCCGGTCTGAGTCTTCGGCAACGCATCAGTAAACACGACTGCGCGCGGATACTTGTAGGGGGCTATCGTCGCCTTGACATGATCTTGCAGCCGCTTAACCGTTTCTGTATCGGCAGCAACGCCCGGTTTTACCACGACGTGCGCCTCGACGATGTGGCCGCGCTCGGCATCAGGGGCGGCAATCACGGCGCACTCGGCCACGTCGGGGTGAGACAGCAGGGCGGCTTCGACCTCGGGGGCGGCGATGTTGTAGCCGGACGAGACGATCATGTCATCGGCACGGGCAACGAAATGGAACGTGCCCGATGCGTCGCGCACGAAGGTGTCGCCGGTCAAGTTCCACCCCTCCCGGACGTACACCCGCTGGCGCTCGTCGGCGAGATAGCGACATCCAGTGGGACCACGTACGGCCAGCTGGCCGGGTGTGCCGTCAGCAACGGTGTGCAGCTGATCATCGACGATGCAGGCTTCATAACCGGTCACTGGTGTGCCGGTGGCACCGGCCTCAGCGCGGCCTAGCCGGTTGGAAATGAAGATGTGCAGCAGTTCGGTTGAGCCGATGCCGTCGAGCATGGGCTTGCCCGTGCGTTTCACCCAGTCGTCGAAAACCGGTGCAGGTAGCGTCTCGCCAGCAGAAACAGCGACCCGTAGCGATGACAGATTGGCGCCCTGGTCCATCGCGGCCATCATTGCCCGGTAGGCAGTTGGCGACGTAATGCAGACCGTCGCCTTGTACGTCTCGATGATTTTGATCAGGTTTGGCGGTGTTGCCTGCTCCAGCAGGGCTGCGGCGGCACCAAACCGCAGAGGAAAGATGGCGAGGCCACCAAGGCCAAACGTGAAGGCAAGCGGCGGTGAGCCCACAAACACGTCGTCCGGGGTGACGGCCAGCACCTCGCGGGCGTAGCCGTCGGCGACGATCAGCAGGTCACGGTGGAAATGCATGGTCGCCTTCGGCTCGCCCGTGGTGCCGGAGGTGAAGCCGAGTAACGCCACGTCATCGCGGCCGGTTTTCACGGCACTGAAGCGCACGGGCTTGTCGAGGGCGATGCGATCCAGCTCGGCGTCGAAATTGGCGGTGCCGTCGAACGTCACGACGCGCTTGAGGAACCGGCTGGTGCTCGCACAGGCGTTAATCTCATCCGCCAGCCGACTGTCGGTCAGCGCCAGGGTGATCTCCGCCGTGTCGACGATCTTGCCCAGTTCGCCAGCGCGCAGCATCGGCATGGTGTTGACGGCGACGCCGCCCGCCTTGGTGACGGCCAGCCAGACCGCGACAAACGCCGGGTTATTACCAGAGCGGATCAGCACGCGGTTGCCGGGCTTCAGCTCGTAGCTCTCGACCAGGGCATGGGCCAGCCGGTTGCTCCAGTCCGACAACTCCTTGTAGGTGCGCCGCCGCCCGTTGCCGATCAGCGCGGTGTGATCGCCGAAGCCGCGTTCGACCATGCGGTCGGTCAGCTCGACGGCGGCATTCAGGAACTCCGGGTACTGGAATTCCGGTCGGTCGAGGATAACATCGGGCCACTGATCCGGCGGCGGCAGGCGGTCACGCGTGAAGGTATCGACGTGGCCGGTCGGCCCCAGCACGCTTAAGGGCGGGCGGTTCCGCCAGATCGACGCCGTTTGCGGCTCAACTGCCGCGACTGGCGTTGCTGAGGGCTTGCCGCGCGATAACCACTTTCTGAACATCGGAGGCTCCTTCGTAAATCCGCAGCGCTCGTACATCCCGGTACAGTTCTTCGATTGCGTGACCAGATCGGACGCCATCGCCGCCATGCAACTGCACGGCTGCATCGACCACCCGTTGCGCGGCTTCCGTCGCAAACAGTTTCGCCATCGCGGCTTCGCGGGTGACACGGTCGGCACCCCCGTCCTTGGTCCAGGCGGCGCGATAGACCAGCAGGGCCGCCGCATCGATATCCATCGCCATATCGGCGATGTGGCCCTGCACCATCTGCAGCTCGCTCATGGGCGCGCCGAACAACGGACGGGTCTGCACCCGGGCGAGCGTCAGGGCCAGCGCCTTGCGGGCAAAACCGAGTGCTGCCGCCCCAACGGTGGCGCGGAATACGTCGAGCGTTGCCATGGCGATGCGGAAGCCGTCACCTTCGGCTCCGATCAGGGCGTCGTCTGGTACCGCACAGCCATCGAAAGCAATCCGCGCCAGCGGATGAGGTGCGGTCACGGTGATGCGCTCGGCGATGGCCAAACCCCTGGTTGCAGCCGGTACGATGAACGCGGACAGCCCCTTGGCGCCCGGCGCGCCGCCGGTTCGTGCGAACACGACATATACATCAGCGATGCCGCCATTGGAGATCCAGGTCTTCTCGCCGTCAAGTACGTAACCGCAGCTGGTGCGCCGTGCCGTCGTCGAGATGGCCGCCACGTCTGATCCAGACGCGGGTTCCGACAGGGCAAAGGCGGCGATGGCACGGCCAGAGCGGGTCTCAGCCAGCCATGTCTCGCGCTGTGCTTGCGTGCCGAACAGAGAAACAGGGCCCATGCCGAGCCCCTGCATAGCGAACGCGAAGTCCGCCAGCCCGGCGTGCCGTGCCAGCGTCTCGCGGATGATGGCGAGTGAACGAACGTCAATTCGAGATGCAGAGTCCGTCGGATCGGGGGCGGAATGCATAAGCCAGCCGTCGGCCCCAAGCGACCGGACCAATTTCCGGCACGTCGCGTCAACGTCACTGTGTCCGAGCCCGGCAAGGTTGGCTGTCGCCCATTCCTCTAGCTCCGCCGCGAGCCGCCGGTGCCGGTTCTCAAAAAACGGCCAGTTCAGAAAACTTGTGTCATGCATAGCCGAGTGCTCGCAAACGATGGTCACTGTCCACAGTAGAACAACAGCCTAAGGTCACTAGTGTCCGGCTAATTCTCGAACAAATTCAATTGCTTGCCTGTCGTTGGTTCTTCGGATGTGGGCTGAGCTTGCGACAAAGCCTGTAGAATGGGC
>JAYSVA010000116.1:0-1951 GCA_043718785.1 Hyphomicrobiaceae bacterium | reverse complement strand
GCTGATCGCCAACGGGGCCACCAGCTGGGGCCGAGCGTGGGGCTTGACGGCGTGGGCGGCGATCACTTCGACCTTCGCCGCGTCCGTCACTCCGGCCTTCGCGTGGTTCACGGGCTGGGCGGTCCTGCGGCGGCCGGTCTTGAGCCGGACGATCCTGTGAAGGACGATCCTGACGCGGCGCATCAGCTAGCGGCGCGGCATCGCCAGCGCTAACTTGGGCGACGGCTGCCAGTGGGTCGCGGACGCGGCGCGTTGGCCGACGTTCCACGACACCCTCGGGGCCGCCACGGCTTTCTGGGACAATCCGAGCCTGTTGCGACCGGCCAGCACCACCCGAACGAGGTGCGTCCCGGCGCGGCGGACGGTCTGAGCTGCCAGCGCGTTCACCGGCTGGGCGACCACCTGCAGAACGGCCACTACTGCGCCCCTTGTCCGCACCACGCTCCGGCGGCTTGCCACCTTTGGCGCGACGCTTTTTCTTGGCACCTTCGGAGAAGTCCTCCGGCGTCGGCGCGGTGCCGATCCAGGTTGGCTGCTCGGCGGTGGCTTTCTCGATGTCTTTCAGCAGCTTGAGGTCGTCTGGCGCAACCAGCGTCAGTGATTTTCCGGCGCGTCCGGCGCGGCCTGTGCGGCCGATGCGGTGCACATAGTCGTCGCCAGCCCACGGCACGTCGAAGTTGAAGACGTGGCTAACTTCTGGAATGTCGAGGCCGCGTGCGGCCACGTCACTGGCGGCAAGGAACGCGATTTTGCCAGCGCGGAACGCATCGAGCGTTTCCATGCGCGCTTTCTGGTCCATATCGCCGTGCAGCGCGCCGGCGTTATAGCCGTGTTTTGTCAACGATTTCAGCAGGATCGCGACGTCTTTTTTGCGGTTGCAAAAGATGATGGCGTTCTGGACGCTGTCGCCTTCCGCCTTGATCAGTTCGCGCAGTACTTCACGCTTGGCGAAATCCTCGCCATCCGGGCAGAACCGGAACTGCTGAACAATGGTCTTCGCCGTCGTCGCCGGACGCGCGACTTCGATTCGCACCGGGTCCTTCAGGAAGGTGTTGACCAGCCGCGTGATTTCCACCGGCATCGTGGCCGAGAAGAACAGCGTCTGCTTCTTCGGCGGCAGCAGCGTGCAGATTTTCTCGATGTCGGGAATGAAGCCCATGTCGAGCATGCGGTCGGCTTCATCGATCACTAAGATTTCGACGCCCATCAGCATCAGGCGACCGCGATTGTAGAGATCGAGCATCCGGCCCGGCGTCGCAATCAGCACATCAACGCCACGGTCGAGCTTTTTGATCTGCTCGTCCATCGACGTGCCGCCGATCAGCAGTGCCACGGTCAGCTTGTTGTTGATGCCGTATTTGTCGAAGCTCTGTTCGACCTGGGCCGCGAGTTCACGCGTTGGTGCCAGGATCAGCGAGCGTGGCATGCGGGCGCGGGCCCGGCCAGATTCCAGCCGTGTGATCATCGGCAGCACGAAGGCCGCCGTTTTGCCAGTGCCGGTCTGGGCGATGCCGAGCACGTCGCGGCCTGCCACAGCGACAGGTATTGCCTGTGACTGGATTGGCGTGGCGATGGTGTATCCGGCGGCCTCGATGGCGGCCATGACCTTGGGGCTGAGGCCTAGTTCCGAGAACGGTTTGGTAGGCTCAGCGAAGGTTTCAGTTTCCAAAAGCAAATCTCTCCAACCTGCGTTATCGACGCTTCACCATCCCCGAAATTGAGGACTGAGTGAGGTGTCTGGACGAGCGCAGGGGGAGTAACGTCACCAACGACGCATGTTTTCCGGGCATTTCCGGAGTTGCAAGCGACTTGGTCGAATTAAAGTGTGCAAGGTTCGGTCTAGAAAAGGGACTAATATATACGTGGTCCCCTGCGCCCAGCACAGGCGGTAGCTGACACAACTTGCGGACCGGCGCAAGGGACATGGTAGCGCAGTTGCCGCACCCGTCGG
>JAYSVA010000115.1:0-9801 GCA_043718785.1 Hyphomicrobiaceae bacterium | reverse complement strand
TCTCCAGGATGCCGAGACGGCCGGGGCCGATGATCAGGCGTGGCCGGAAGATTGAGATGTTGAAGCCCTTGGCGCGGTATTTGTCAGCGAGATGCTCCGTATCTAGTTTGCTCTGGCCGTAGTGGCCAAGCGGCGCACACGGGTGATCTTCGGTCTGCGGCGTCACCTTGGAATGGCCGTAGACCATGTCGGTGGTATAATGGACGAGGCGTTTCGCACCCGCCACTTCCATCCACTGCAGAATGTGCTCCGTGCCGTGGAAATTGACTGGATAAAAAAACTCGTACCGTTTGGCTTTTGGCATAATCGGCGACAGCATTTTTGCCGACAGGTTATAGACCATATCGTCTGGCTTGAGCTGTAGTGCATCAAACGCCCGGCGCTTTGTTACATCCAGGTGAACGAATGGCACCTTGGCGTAATGATCATAATCGCTCTTGGTGATATCAGCGACAATAACAGTTTCGCCCTGGGCCGCGAGATTGGCGGCCAGGATATGCCCGACGAAGCCGTCGCCGCCGATGATAATATGACGCATGACTAGAGTTCCAGTTTAGCCGCGCACGTTGGGCGGGCCATATTCGCTTGTTTCAGGACCGGGAGATGAGGAGGGTTCCGAGGCAGATCAGCCCAAACCCGGCGACGCGCAGCGCATTCACATCTTCCTTGAACACGACATAGGCATAGACCGCGACAACGATGTAAGCGAGTGAAAGGAACGGGTAGGCGAAGGACAGTTCAACCTTGGACAACACCACCAAGTGTGATGCCATCGAGATAACGAATGTCATCAGTCCCAAAAAGACCCATGGATTGAAGACGACCCTGAACACCGTTGCGACCAGTCCACTCAATCCACCATCGAAAGCCAAGGCACCGACCGTCAGCATACCCTTTTTGAGCATGATCTGAGCCGCTGCATTTGTCAGAACGGTAAATAGGATCAACGGGATGTGTTTGGACACGCGGTTCTCTTGAAGTCAGATTGCATCTGCCGCCTGCAGCAGCAGACGTCGGTGGCGCTTCGTCGAACCTTATCAGCACAGACTGTGCCAATTGCTGCGTTGCTGTCAGTCTGTCTTGCGGTTGGTGAATTTGTCGCGCAGCGGCTGTATGACGACCAAATCGGCCATCAGGATGGCACATTGCGCGTAACGCACACCTAACCGTCGCGGGTTCGTAGCAAGTCGCCAAGCCCATTCTAGTCCGAACGTGCGAAAGATTTGAGGTGCCCGGGTCTGGGCTCCAACGATGAAATCCAGGGCCGCCCCGATGCTGATCAATCCCGCGCCAATTTCCGCGGCCTGAGCCCGCGCCGCGAAGATTTCCTGTTTGGGTGCGCCCAATGCGACAAGTACCAGCCGGGCCCCTGAGGTGCGTATGGCAGCGATGGCCTCATCCGCTGCAGGGCCGGTGCAGTCGAACCCTTGTGGCGGAGCGACGGCCCCGCAGATTTCGAGTGTGCCGTCCGTCAGCTTGTGCAGGGCCGTTCGGCACTTTGCCAGCACCTCGTCACTGGTGCCGAACAAGTAAACGGGCAGGCGATGGCGCGCCGCTTCTTTCAGCAGAGGCACAACAAGGTCGGCACCTGTCGTTCTCTCTATAGTGGCACCCTGACGCCGCGCGAGCCAGACAATTGGTGCGCCGTCAGCTGTAACAATCGTTGCGCTCCGGTAAGCGGCACGAAAATTAGTGTCTCGCCGAAGTTTAACCAGGTGATCAAGATTAAGTGTGTTGACGGTGAAACTCTTACCGTTCCTGGCACGTGCAATGATGCTGCGGATTGTCTCGTCCGGGGACGCGGCCGTCAGGTCCCAACCATCGATGGATGCGAGGGGCGTTGAATTGGAGCCGACTGAACCATTCACCATGGATGGTACTGCAATTTGTGAAGTGGCCGATGAGCTGTCTTCCATAACATCAATCCCGCATAGTAAAATTTAGTTGCTAAGTTGTCTGGGCTATTTTAACGGAAACTCAAGGTTTCTAAAGATCCGAGTGGAAATTCGGTTTACATTGGAGATGGGCTTGCATGTCGCAAGCGCGAGCTGCAACTGAGCAACTGACCCACTACGAACACCAACTGCCAAGTTGTTGTCCCCCGCTACCCTCGTATGTTGACGATGGCGGCCCGCAACCTGTTGGCGCAGTTCGCACTGAGACCTGCTGAATACAAAAACCAGACGCCTAAGGCTTGAGCCTTTGGCGGAGAGCATGTGAGCGTAGAGTATGAGCGGTCTTGAGCGGATCAATAACTGGGACACAGCTGCGGTGTTGCCGGTCAAAACCAGGCTGCCGTGGGCAATGAGCGGACTGGCGTTTGCCTTTATTTCTGCAGCAATTACTGCCATAACGATTTTGCTTGTGGCCGTTGGTACTGGAGCGTTGTACCACGCATTCGCTTACGGGGATGCCAGTGAGCTGACTAATTACACAGGGCTGGGCCTACTGGTTGCCTTCCTTTATGTGCTTCCTTTCGCTTTCCGCAATGAATTCAGTCTTGAGAGTTTTGCAACAGGTAATCGAAGTGCTGCCCGGTTGGCGCTCTCGTGGACGTACGCGTTTATCGCCCTAGGCATGGTCGCGTTTCTGACCAAAACAACAGCTGATTATTCGCGTGGCTGGCTGCTGTTGTTTTACACCTCTGGTTTTTGTGCTATTTTTGGAATTGATGCATTGATCCGTCATACGGCAGGGAAAGCTCTGCTGGCAGGTCGCTTAGCGCGGCGTCGTCTCATGCTGATTGGTTCAGCGGATGAAATCAGAAACTTTATTGATGCAGAATTGCGCATTGGCGCGACACATCATGTGACAACCACCGTTGAATTGCCCATTGGGCCATTGCACGGCGCCAATGCCGCCCTGCCAACAGATATCGATGTTTTGCTTGCGCGAGCACTAAAAGCGGCCCGGGCGCAGGACATTGAAGGCGTTGTATTGTTGTCAGATTGGTCGAACACGGCGTTTGTTGATCGTTGTGTCAAAGTATTATCGGTTCTGCCCGTCTCAATCCATTTAAATATAGGCGATCTCGCCAAGCGGTTTAATGGAATTCGTATGGAGAATGTTGGGTCAATTGCGGCCCTGGCGTTGACAGAACAGCCACTCGCTCCGCTACAGGCATTGTTGAAGCGTGTGTTTGACGTTGCAATTGCCGGTTTTGCCTTAATTATTCTTGCTCCTCTGTTTGCCGCGATTGCATTGATCATTCGGCGCGATAGCGTGGGGCCAGTGTTCTTCAAGCAGCGCAGACGCGGCTACAACCAGCAAGAGTTCCGGATTTACAAGTTTCGGTCGATGTCCACCATGGACGATGGTGATACCATTCAGCAGGCGCGGGCCAATGATCCGCGCATCACTAAAGTTGGTGGGATGCTCCGACGCTACAATCTTGACGAGCTACCGCAGTTGATCAACGTGCTCCGTGGTGAAATGTCCATCGTTGGTCCTCGGCCACATGCGGTTGCCCATGATCGCATATTTGAGACGCGGATTGGTACATATCCGCGCCGACTTAACGTCCGACCTGGCATTACCGGGTGGGCGCAAGTACATGGGTTGCGCGGAGAGACCAGCACCGACGACAAAATGGCCGCTCGCGTGGATCATGATTTGTTTTACATCGACAATTGGTCGATTGGACTTGATCTTTATATCCTGGCGCTAACAGTGTTTTCGGCTCGGACATATAAAAACGCCCGCTAAGCGGAGCGGCAGTTATTGCCAGACGCGAACATTACCTGACAGCGTGGGGAGGCGAGATCAAGTTACGAAACAGGGAACGGGTTGTCCACTTATCGCAGCTCGGGGCGGTCGGCCCTGAGCGGCTACACTTAAGCAGATCACCCGGGCTGAAAGTGGCGCTTCGCTCATCAGTTTTCGTGCGGTGCATCGTCGTCTTGGAAGGGCACCGGCTCGCTAGGATTACGTCCTGACGGAACGTCGCGTCTAGGCGTTGTGAAGGCTCGTTCCCTCGGTGCATCCTGACGGTCACGTGAATCAGGCCGCGCCGGTGGTCGACCCGATGCGTCCCTGCAAATCAATTGCTCCAAATCCGCCAAGTCAATGAACTGGTCGGCTTGGCGACGTAGTTCGTCGGCGACCATAGGTGGTTGCGTTTGTAGCGTGGAGATCACGCTGACACGCTTACCTTTCTGCTGCAGGGCCCCGACTAGTGAGCGGAAATCTCCGTCGCCAGAAAAAAGTACAATGTGGTCAAGTGTCTCGGACAAGCGCATGGCGTCGACGGCCAACTCAATGTCCATATTGCCTTTGATTTTCCTACGTCCCATGGAATCGGTGAATTCCTTGGTTGGTTTTGTCACCATTGTGTAGCCGTTGTAGTCAAGCCAGTCTACGAGCGGGCGAATCGACGAATACTCCTGGTCTTCGATCAGCGCGGTGTAGTAGAGCGCACGTACCAGTTGCGCCTTCTGGCGAAATAAAGTCAGTAATCGCTTGTAATCAATATCAAAACCAAGTGCTTTTGCTGTCGCGTAAAGGTTGGCGCCATCAATGAACAAGGCTACACGTTCATTTTGGTAAAAGTGCATTGCTACCTCTGTCTCGCCCGCGCGAAAATATTGACCTATTAAGGATTGAGCGAACTTTCAGACTACCTCATTAACAACCGTAACCGTGAGTTACATTAATTATGGTAGAATGCTTTGCTCAGTGCTACCTGAAAAACATCGCTCAGTGTATGCCAATGGTCGAGGAAAGGATAAAGCATGCTCTCAGCAAATCATTTATGCTCAGGCCGCATGAGTTACAGTTTGCGCCACGGGGCAACGCTATTAGCGTTGGGGTCGAACAAGTCTTCTGCTACCCGCGACGTTAATGCATCAATGTTGAAGTGTACTCACGGCGACAATGTGACAAATCTGAAGTGTGCGCTTGGCTTGCTGATGTCAAGGGGATTGGTGCCAATAGCTCAATCGCACTTCTATGTCTCGCAACCGCTAGGAACCGTGCGTCAGGCAGTCTACGTCAACGCAGTTGTGGCCGTGGAGTGCGTCATGCCAATAGGATCAATTCTTCGTCAAATCAAACAGATAGAGCGTGAAATGGGCCGACGGTCTGGGGTGCGCTGGGGGCCGCGTGTACTGGATATTGATATCGTATCGCACCGTGGGCAGTATGCGACAGGTCAAAGTCTGGGTTGGGTTGATTCAGTCGGCCGGGCAACGGTTTGGAGGCGCGGACAGCTGGCGTTGCCTCATCCCGAGGTGCATCGCAGGAAATTTGTCCTTAAACCGATGTGCGACATTATGCCGCATTGGCATCATCCGATCTTCAACAGAAGCGCAGAACAGTTACTTCGCTGTCTTCCGCGGCTCAGCCAGTCAGCTTTGCGGCAATTGCCTCTTGAACCTGCTGACATTGTGTGCAACTTCACATCGTGATGTTG
Organism: Hyphomicrobiaceae bacterium; assembly: GCA_043718785.1. GTDB lineage: Bacteria > Pseudomonadota > Alphaproteobacteria > Rhizobiales > Hyphomicrobiaceae > JAYSVA01. The sequence continues at coordinate 4,391 of JAYSVA010000115.1, read as the reverse complement.
GTCGGCTGGGTGCTCTGCGCCCGGTCGACGGCTGCTTGATACCAATCAGTACCACCTGCTCTACCCTTCGAAAGGACAGCCATATGGCCCGTGTCACCGTTGAAGATTGCGTCGACAAGGTTCCGAACCGCTTCGAGCTGGTTCTGCTGGCGGCGCATCGTGCGCGTGCGATCACCAACGGCAGTCCGATGACAGTTGAGCAGGAGAATGACAAGAACCCGGTTGTTGCGTTGCGTGAAATTGCGGACCGCACCGTTCCGGCTGACGACTTGCGTGAAGGCCTGATCCACTCCATCCAGAAAAATGTCGAAGTAGACGAGCCTGAAGCCGAAGCAGCGCCAATGCTGACCTCTGAGCGTCGCAGCCCGATGTTGGGGCGCGACGACCAGTCTTCCGATACGCAGGTGGACATGCTCACCGAAGAGCAGCTTTTACGCCACCTGGAGAGTCTGACACCAACTGAGCCGTCGGCTGCTCTTGGCGGCAGTGGTGGCGGTCGTGGCGGTCTGTAGGTAACGCTTCACTTGTTGCGAGCCAAACGGGGCAGGGGAGCAGAAAAATCTGCTTCCCTGCCCCATTTGCGTCTGTAGGATGCACTGGCGGTTGCGTGCGTAAAACCTTGCCGCAGAGGGGTTAAGTCAGGTCATGATGCGACAGTACGAGCTCGTTGAACGCGTGCTCGCGTACGATCCGAAGGCGAATGAGGCGTTGCTCAATCGCGCCTACGTTTACGCCATGAAGGCGCACTCAAACCAGAAGCGCAAATCGGGTCAGCCCTACTTCATGCATCCGCTGGAAGTGGCGGCGATTCTGACCGAATACAAACTCGACGATGCCACCATCGCGACGGCGTTGCTACATGATGTCATCGAGGACACTGATGCCACTCGCGCTGAGATCGAGCAGCTGTTTGGGCTCGAAATCGGGGCGCTGGTTGATGGCCTGACCAAAATCAAACGCCTCGATCTGGTATCCAAGAAGGCCGAGCAGGCAGAGAATTTCCGTAAGCTGCTGGTGGCAATTTCGACTGATATTCGGGTGCTGTTGGTCAAGCTGGCGGACCGTCTGCACAACATGCGGACGCTTGAACATAACAAACCAGAAAGCCGCAGACGCAACTCCGAGGAAACTTTGGAGATCTACGCACCGTTGGCTGGGCGCATGGGCATGCAGACGCTACGTGAGGAGCTGGAGGATCTGGCTTTCCGGTGGCTGCATCCGGAGGCGCATAGCGCCGTGACGGAACGGCTGACGGCCCTCAATGCGCGCAACGTCAAACTGGTCGCTGATATTCGTCAGGCGCTGACAGAGCGGATCAAAGAGGCGGGGATTGCCGCCGAAGTGACGGGACGGCAGAAGAAGCCGTTCGCGATCTGGAGCAAGATGCAGAACAAGCAAATTTCGCTTGAGCAGTTGTCGGACATTTACGCGTTCCGTGTCGTGGTAGCCGATATCGATGCCTGTTATCGCAGTCTTGGCGTTTCGCATACCACGTGGCGGACCGTGCCCGGCCGCTTCAAGGATTATCTGTCGACGCCAAAACAGAATGGCTATCAATCGATCCACACAACCATTGTCGGCCCCGGGCATCAACGCGTTGAACTACAAATCCGCACGCGCGCCATGCACCGCATTGCCGAATACGGGGTTGCGGCGCATGCGATCTACAAGGAGCAGAGCCAAGTTCAGGCTGCGGCAGGCGATAGTTCGGTCCAGAAATCAGCAGGAAATGCGGCAGCTGCAAGTGTCTATGATAAAGACAACGGTCCATATATGTGGCTGCGGCGGCTGGTCGAGACACTGCTGGATGGCAATAACTCCGAGGAGTTTCTTGAGCATACCAAGCTTGAGTTGTTCCAGGATCAGGTGTTCTGTTTCTCGCCCAAGGGCCGGTTGATTGCCTTGCCGCGCGGTGCAACGCCCATCGATTTCGCCTATGCCGTTCACACTGATGTCGGCAATTCCACAGTTGGGGCGCTCGTTAATGGACGTCAGCTGCCGCTTTCGACAGTGCTGCGCAATGGCGATGAAGTGCAAATCCTGACTGCGCCGAGCCAAACCCCGCCAGCGGCCTGGGAGCGGCTGGCTGTAACTGGCAGGGCAAGGTCGTCGATCCGGCGAGCGGCCCGCGATGCCGTGCGTCGGCAGTACTCAGAGCTTGGGCGGCGGCTGCTGTTGGCGAAGTTCGAGAGGGTCAATGTAGAATTTTCGGATGAGAAGCTGCGGCGTGTCCTGCCGCAGCTCAGCCACAAGACGGTCGATGACGTATTGGCAGCTGTTGGCCGTAGCGAGCTTCCGATCATCGATGTGCTGCGGGCCATCGCGCCGACTGCGGTGGAGGCGAGCCAGCAGCCTGCAGTGCCGCGGCCGAAAAACCGCCATGACCATGGACTGGGTCAAGACGGTTGGTTCAATCTTGGAAAGTCGCTGGGACTGAAGTTCCGGGTGTCTGGTTTGTCCGAGCGGGCTGGCCATAGCGGCGCATCAGATGCGGCAGCTCCGGTACGTGGGATGCGGCATGATACGCCGGTAAAGTTTGAGGACGGCGGTGCGGTGCCAGGGGACCGCATCGTCGGCGTTCTGACCGACGGGCTGATCCGGGTGTTCCAGATTCATTCGCCAAAGCTGCAGGCACTGGAGAATGATCAATGGATCGACGTGACTTGGGACATCGATCCTGATCACCCCATCCGGTTTCTGGCGCGGATTCTTGTGACTGTGCTGAACGAGCCCGGCACACTGGCGCAGATTGCTCAGGTGATCGGTGAAGCAGATGGCAACATCGACAATCTCCGCATGACCCATCGCGCGCACGACTTCACGGAAATGCTGATCGAGGTTGAAGTTTGGGACCTCGAGCATCTCAACCGGATCATTAGCGGTGTCGCCAGTAAATCGGCGGTCAGCAAGGCTGAGCGGGCATTCGAGTAAGCCGCTCACGTGCCAAGCGAAGGGCCCGAACGGACGAACGCCTCCTGCTCAGGTGTTTCGATGGTGCCGGGACGGGCGGCCCGGACAGCAGCGATGGCATCGTCGGGCGTCTGTCCGAGGGCGATCAACAGCTTCGCGGCAATTGTCCCGGTGCGGCCGAGGCCTGCGGCGCAATGTATGGCGACACGTCCGCCGCGTTGCAGCACCGCCGTGACGGTTGGGCGGGCCTGGCTCCAAGCCGCGAGTGTCGCTGCATCGGGCGGGCGCATGTCAGGAATTGGTACGTGATACCAACTAGCCCAATGGTGGCTCATAATGCTCGCCAGATGTGGAACGCCGAGGCCGACGAATTCTTCCGTTTCAATCAGGGTGACAACAACCTCAGCGTCCCAATTTTTGATGACGGCGATGTCAGCATGGATATCGCGGTCCCACATTTTACCGCTGCTGTCGCTGCCACGCCGCCCCGGGCAATGGAACATGCCGATACTCCCGTTGCCTGGTGCCGCAACGACGTCAATGCGCAGCGGTTCAGAGGGCGGCGGCTGTTGCAACGGGGGGGAGGAAGATTGGTTTTCCACGGTATCTCTTATTTTTAGCCGGCATCAGCGTGTTCGTGTAGCGCGGGTGGCCGGAAGCGTGCTTACATTGGCGTCGATACGCAATCAGCGTTTCGCAAAAAAGTAACGGGAGAGACCAAGGATGAAAAGCCTTAAACTGGCGGGCCTCGCAGCGCTTGTAGCGTTGGGTGGGGCAATGGCCGCGTCTTCGGGCGCGATGGCGCAGGCGAAAGTTCTCGATGCAATCAAGGCGCGCGGTTCGCTGTTGTGTGGCGTCAGCCCCAACGTTGCGGGTTTCGCCTATCCAGATGACAAGGGCAACTGGAATGGCTTCGATGTCGACTACTGCAAGGCACTGGCGACCGCGATCTTCAGCGACCCATCAAAAGTGCAGTTCAAGCCGCTGACCGCCAAGGAACGCTTCACGGCGTTGCAATCCGGCGAAGTCGATGTCCTGTCGCGCGTAACGACCTGGACTGCTAGCCGCGATAGCTCGATGGGCATGACCTTTGCCGGTACCATGTTCTTTGACGGACAGGGCTTCATGGCCAAGAAGTCACTTGGCGTGAAAACCGCCCGGGAGCTGAACGGCGCGTCGATTTGCGTGCAGGCTGGCACCACCACCGAGTTGAATCTCGCAGACTACTTCCGCGTCCACAAGATGACCTACAAGCCGGTCGTGTTTGAGAAGTCCGACGAAGCTATTGCCGCACTTGATGGCGGTCGTTGTGACGTTTTGACAACCGACCGTTCAAGCCTCGCTGCGGACCGCACCAAACTGAAGAAACCAGACGAAGCGCTGGTGCTGCCCGATATCATCTCGAAAGAGCCACTTGGCCCCGTCGTCCGTCAAGGGGATAGCCAGTTCTTCACGTTGGCTAAGTGGACCTATTTTGCGCT